>JAIBCI010000098.1 GCA_019694255.1 Saprospiraceae bacterium | reverse complement strand
TTATACATTAATTTTTTAAATAATACATACATTTGAATATAATTATTCGGCTTTGTCAAATTTTGTAACTTAGCGCGTTCTAAAAGAAATTAATACAGCCATATGATGAAAAATTTACTTTTCTTAGCATTATCGCTTAGCACAGCAATTCAACTCAACAGTCAGACCCTGCTCTGGGGAGGACCCAATGAGCCAAATTCAACCTTTGCCGGTGGCCTTGGTGCCTGGACTACAGCCGGCATCTCATCCTATAATTCTGACAGTACAGCCAACGCCGTATGGTCTTATACCGGCAATGGAACCTCCAGGGGTGCTTATTCACAACCTGCTGGTAGCATTAATTCTCCTTCAAAGGCCAACGGAGCGTTAATCTTTGACTCCGATTATCTGGACAATGGCGGAACGCAAGGCAATGAAGGTCATGGTTCAGCACCCTCACCGCACAGCGGATCACTGACCAGTCCCAATATTGATTGTAGCACTTTCCCGTCAGTAGCCATTTCATTCTATCAGTATTTTCAGAATTATCTGGCCAACTGTGACCTTCAGGTCAGCAATGACAGTGGCGCAACCTGGACCACGTTCCCAATCAACGCAAACATTCGGCCTGGAACGGGTACAACAAGGAATAACCGCCAGATTATTGACATTTCCAATGTGGCTGCCAATCACAAAAACGTCTATCTACGCTTTGTTTTTAGTGGCGATTACTATTTCTGGATAATTGATGATGTCACGTTGCTGAGCCTTCCGGAAAACGATCTTTCCCTGACTAAAGTTTATTATGCTCCATATAGCTATTCACAACCTGCTTCACAGGCTTGCCGGGATCGTTTTGATTTTAAGGCTAAGATCAGTAATCTGGGTTCCAACACGCAATCAGGCGTTCTCTATCGCGTAGAAATTCTTGGAGCCAACAGAAGTTCAAGGGTATGGGCAGACAGTATCTACCTAACGAATAACATTACCTCCAATGATGACAATGTCGATGTCAATACACCCACCAAATTTGATCCTTCCAAATTAACGGCAGGCAAATACTACATCAGAACGACACTGACTTACAATAACAATGATTACAATCCGGCTGACAATTCACGGATTGACTCATTTGAAATTACGCCATTCACTTTCAGCCGTGAACCCAGAGGAAAAATCGGCAACCGCGCCAACGGCGGTACTGCCTTTACAGTTTGTAATCAATTTCGCACCTCAGACTGCTGGAACAGCAATGACAGGTTTTTTGCCTCCAGTGTTGAGGCGGGAATCATAGCAGGTGGGCGTTCCGTTAATAAAGATTATTCTGTTCGAATTAACGTAGCAGAAATTAAAGACGATGTACTGGAAGACTTTTCCAATTTTGATATTACCCATGGTCTCAGCAGTGCAAGTATAGCTGTACTTTCAGATCAGGATCTAAAAGTCAAAGTTCTACCGGGTTTTAATAATTATAATTTAGATCTGGTCAACTCAGTAACGAATGACAAACTCTTCCTTAAGACGAATACGCGCTACTTTGTCATGTGTTCACATCCAACTGAAGCAAATGTAGATACAGCAGATACCTGGCATTATCACCTTTGCAGCAACGAAAAAAATTATGACGGCCACCCATTCGCCATTCCCGTTATAGATAATGATGGCAACTGGTTCGAATCCTGGCCGGATGGCGAATCTCCGGTACTCAGGGTTATTCTCAATGTGGTTACGACAACTGATGAAAATCCGTTACCTGAAAATGTAATGGTGGTGCAACCTAATCCAGTAAAGGATGATGTACTCAGATTAAAAATGAACTTTAGCAGCCAAACCAAGGCCAATATCACTATATTTACTTTGGATGGACGCGTTACAGATTTTAGAAGCTTCCCGCAAATCAGTAATGGCACGCTTAAGATTCCAGTGGGCCACCTGCAAGACGGAGAATATTTCGTTCGCGTCAGCAGTGAAGAAGGAACTAAAACTGCAAAATTCATAAAGTAATATCTTCCGCTATTTCAGAAGAATATTAATAATAGTTAAAATAAAATAGGCCTTGAAGTTCAAGGCCTATTTTATTTATTTACAATCTTTACGTTTGATCTGAAAATACCCCGACACTTAACGATGTACGGTCTTGGACTTATAATACCCTATGCAGTTCACCAAATTATCACAATTTGAAATAAAACTCATTGAATTTAGAAAAAATATAATCTGCATTTTTCAAGTCAAGTATTGCCAGGTAGTTATTTATTTCCTTCAATACTGGCAATAATAATGTACTGATATCTGAGTGTGGTATCATCCGATAACAAAATTTGATATCCGGCATCCAGCAATTCCTTTTCAACTTCACCTTGTGCGAGCCTTTGATCCAGGTCCGGACCAATGGAAGTAATTTTCTTCTTGAAATCCACGATCATTACCTTTCCTCCGGACTGAAACTTATTACGCAGATTTTTCAAATAGCTCACCCTGTTTTGTAAATAACTGTAGGTATTGGAAAAAAATACAATATCGACTTCTTTGGGACGAAGCATCGGATCGTTGGGTTTCGCAAGTCTGGCCTCAAATCTGATCTGCATTTCAGTCTTGTAACTGCTCTTCTCTTCATTCATCAGATCGATAAGTCCAGGTTCAATATCAATCGCAATGACCCTGGCTGCTTTCCTGAGAAGCTTGAATGAAAAATAACCACTACCCGCCCCGATGTCAGCCACTATTTTATCTTCAATAGGACCTAATAAATCGATTACTTCATATGGCTTTTGCCAAATGGTGCGATCCTCACTTCCACCTTCACTTACCTGCTGAGTCAAAGTATCATTACTTCTTTCAGAAACAACGCGATGATTTTCATGCTGGTCTGATTTGTTCTGACAAGAAGATAATACAAATACTGCGAACAGTAAAGTGCCGGCACCGCGGATAGATATTCTAAAGAATCCGATCAAGCTCATAAATCAGAGAAGCCAGTTTTTCATTAATAATTTTTCCACTGCAATGATAGTTATTTATGATGATGCTAAAAGTGTACTTTGGATTGTCTTCCCGGTATACATATCCCGCCAACGCTCTTACACCTTCCATACTTCCAGTCTTTCCGTTCCATTTATTACGCAGGGATTTTCTTTTTTGCAAAGGTGAAGACACAAATCCGTTTTCACTAAGATCATAAAGCAATCGTTCGAATCCAGCAGGCTTGCCTTCCTCCTGTATGATGTATAAGATTTGACTGATCTCGGAAGTTGTAAACAAATTTTTTCTGGAAAGACCAGATCCATCGACTATTTTGAAGTCCGGATTGTCTCCAAGCTTGGAATACCAGTACTCTTTAACGCGGTTTAATGAATTCTGTCTGTTGGTTGAGCCGTTCCATACTGCTCCGATCAGATGAATGAAAGCTTCACAATAAAGGTTGACGCTGTTTTTCAGTGCATACGCAATTAACGAGCTTAAAAGTTCCGATCTGTGATCCAAAATCACCTTTCCGGAATCCGGCAGACTACTGAAATTATTTATTTCTTCCATTCGGATTCCCCTTGTAAAAAGTTGGGACCTCAACATCTGGGAATAGATGCCGGACGGGTCCGGAATAGCCGATTTAACAATTAGATTGACTTTGTCTTTGACACCGAGCGTCCCGTTGAGCATAAGTGTCTCACAAAGTGATGTGCCAAGAAAATAAAGACCCGCTTCTTCAGTGGAAGATGTTGATACCAGCACATTGTTCCTAAAATGGGCCGACATTTCTGCCGGATAAATATTGGTAATTCTGCAAGCCTGACCCTGGTCCTCTTTTTCCAGACTGATGTATGCTGTATTCTCCAGTACGTTGAAGCCAAAAACCCCTGCCCCGTAATAATTAGCGATATCATAGTATAACCATTCCGGGTTTTCGGGGACATCAGTTATCAATGAATGATCAATGAGAATGCTCCCATTGATTTTTGCAATTCCTTCATTCCTCAGTAGAATACTCAGGGTATCCGCGATCTGTTCAACACGGGGTGTTGCAACAAAGCTACCACTACCAAAACTTGGATCTCCGCTACCTCTTATTTCAATATTTCCTTCAAATGTACTATCTGCCTTTTTTACTCCCCTCAAAGAAAACTGCGTATGATATCTGTAGTTTTCTCCTGCCGCAGAGAGTACAGTTGCGGTAGTGACGAGTTTTATTGTCGATGCCGGAATCAGTCGACGATCTTCATCCAGCGACGCTACGATCTTTCCAGTTTTGACGTTACGAAAACAAATACTGATACTACTGCTTTTAAGCTCCGGAAGATTTGCAAATTTCTCCAGATGTGAATTGGCGTGTCTCAGTCTTTGGCCATTTGCTATCAGGCATGTTACGATAAACAGGATGCAATAAAACCATCTTCTGATCATAAAGTATTTGCAAGATTAAACATGCCATCACCAAGATTGACAACAGGTGCATTATTTTGTCCAAGAATAAAGGCATCTTTTGAAGCATACATTCTGGTCTCACGCTGTGCAAAAGGATCTGTAATAACTGCCAGCAGTTCACCCTTCTTGACCCAGTTACCGGATTTTCGCTGGTACGTTATAATACCACTGTCCGGGCTGCGTTCCCAACTGAGCTTTCTGAATTCACTGATCTTTTCGTGCACAGGCGGTTCTCCGTCAATCATCTGGTGTGCCATCAATATATTTCGGATCACAGTCAGTCCCTTTTCTACTACAAAATTTTCAAGGCGGAGTGCCTCTCCTCCTTCAAAGACAAGAATTGTCTTTTTCAAATCCCGCGCAACACGTCGCAGTGATTTGGAAATGGAAGGCTTTGAGACGATCAGTGGAAAATGGCACATTCTGGCCAAGGCCTGTGCTTCATCTGATTTGGCGGAGTAGCGCAGATGCGGATAGTTCCAGATATCTCTTGCACCTGTATGAAAATCAATTCCAAAGTCAATGAGCGGAAGAATTTTCTTCGTGACAATTCGCGCGACACGCGAAGCAAGAGAACCTGAGCTGCTCCCCGGAAAACTTCTGTTGACATCCTTACCGTCCGGGACATCCCGCGAGAAATTGATAAATCCATAGATGTTGAGCAAAGGAATACAGATTACAGTGCCACGCAACAACTGGTCATAATAATTATTTTGAATGGAACGTCTGACGATTTCGGTTCCGTTGATTTCATCTCCATGCATTCCACCCATAAACAATACAACAGGTCCTGGATGCTTACTTCTGAAGACATAGGCAAATATTGAAATTCTGTTACCTGACGGCAAGGAACCAGCGTTGATCCGGACCATACCCGAACTCCCAGGTGGAAAGTGCTGGTTTTGTAAAATGAATTCATCCGTCATCAGATCATGTTTTCAATGAATTCAATGATTTGGCCTGCTACATCAACGCCTGTAGATCCTTCAATTCCCTCCAATCCTGGTGATGCGTTGACTTCCAAAACCAAAGGACCTCGCTTTGATCTTAAGATATCGACACCTGCTATAGACAAACCCAAAATTGCGGTGGATTGGACAGCGATTCGCTCCTCTACGGCGCTAAGCCGAATGGGTTCCGCACTCGCTCCGCGATGAATATTGGATCTGAATTCACCAGGGATTGCCTGACGTTTCATAGCAGCTACCACCCTTCCATTCACCACAAATGCCCTGATGTCTGCGCCCCCTGCATCTTCGATAAATTCCTGTATCAGTACATCCTGACCTACCCGATGAAACCCCTCCACGATCGATATTCCCTGGTTTCTGCTGTTCGACAAAATAACACCGAGTCCCTGTGTACTGGCAATCAGTTTGATGACAGACCTGTTGTCCGAAATTCTATCATGCACTGCGGGGATACAATAATCTCCGGCTGATATTCCTGTCTTGGGCACGTCAATTCCGGCCGCGGCCAAAAGCTGAAGGCAATGCAGTTTGTCTCTGGCCTTTAGAAGTGATTCTGCTGTGACGGTTACAAAGCTGCCAGTTAATTCAAGTTGGCGGACAATCGCTGCGCCATACTGCGTGGCGGATGCGCCAATTCTTGGAATGATCGCATCGTAATTCTCAAGGTCATCAATACCGATCATGACTTTAGAGCGATTGCATTCCACCACGATGTTGCACATCAGGTGATCGTAGACTTGCACCTGATGGCCCCTTTTTTCTGATGCCCGAATCAGGCTTTGGGTGCTGTACAATGCCTTATTTCGGGAGAGGATCAATATTCTCATTTTCCGGCTTGTTGCATTGGGCAAAGTTGTAAAAAAAATAGATCAAACAGGCTATTATTTAAGGCATGCCTTGATTCGTCAAAGATCATAGACTCGTTCACTATAAGGTAATACAGCCCATTTCTCTATCCGCCAACCCTTGCTTTTGCTGATTAAGGTTCCCGATTCATTTTATAGAGCAAGATTGAAACAAATCCTTAATCTTGTATGATCAAATGCAACGAAATGACCGAAATCAATAAGAAGGCAGAATTCGGATGGGTAATGTTTGACTGGGCCAACTCTTCGTATAGTCTTGTTATCTCCACTGCGATATTTCCAACTTTTTTTATCGCAATGACCGATGAATTCATTCCTGCGTTCGGTTGGCAGATATCCAATTCTTCTTTATATGCTTTTACCATCGCGCTCGCATACCTCATTGTATGCCTTGTTTCTCCGGTGTTGTCCGGAATTGCCGATTTTGGGGGTAGCAGAAAAAAATTCATGCGGATATTTACTACAACCGGGAGTCTTGCCTGCATGAGTCTTTTCTTTTTTAACGGAATGAACACACTATGGATTGGTGTACTGGGATTTCTAATTGCTAGCATGTCTCACGCTGGTTCTCTTGTCTTTTACGATGCCTATCTCGCCGATATGGTGCCTCCCAAAAGAAGTGACAAACTAAGTGCAAAAGGTTATGCTTTTGGATATATCGGCAGTGTAATCCTGCTTGTATTCAATATCGCGATGATTCAAAAACCCGGGTGGTTCGGCATCAGTGAACAACAGGTTGCAGAACACCTTCCTGTTCGTTTTGCTTTTTTTAGTGTTGGTGCCTGGTGGCTGGGATTCTCCCAGTTTTCATTTGCCTACTTGCCAAAAGATCGTGAAAAAGCACACAAGGAGACCTCGCTGCAGCACGGCCTTCATGAATTGCGAAATGCCTGGAAGAGAATCAGATCGAATCAGGATCTCAAAGCATACTTGCTTTCATTTTATTGTTACAGCGCAGGGGTTCAGACCGTCGTTTACCTGGCCTCACCATTCGCACAAAAAGAGCTTCATTTTGAATCTTCCGATCTGGTTGTGGTCATTCTGATTCTTCAATTGGTCGCAATAGCGGGTGCATATCTATTTGCGGCGGTTTCCAAACGCACCAACAATTTCACCAGCATGAAAGTGATGCTCGCGCTTTGGGTGTTGATTTGCATTTTAGCCTACTGCGTGCAGACCCAGAAACAGTTTTATTACATTGCAGGACTTGTCGGTATGGTTATCGGAGGGATTCAGGCATTGTCCCGATCTACCTTTGCCAAGCTTATTCCCAAGGACCGGAATGACATCACTTGCTTTTTTAGTTTTTATGACGTCGTGTACTACATGTCTGTTATTAGCGGTACATTTCTTTTTGGACTTGTTGAACAGTTGACCGGTAGCATGCGTAACAGTGTCATCACTGTGATTTTGTTTTTCGCGATGGGATTCATTTTTTTATCACGCGTTAACCCTCAGGCCCTTCCGCCAAAACACGATTAATGAATATACTCATAACAACCTAGATCCGGCTCAACCAGGTCGCGTGAATTACCCTCAAGATCATCCGATATTGAATTAATTGGTATTGCTTTCTTTTCCAATACCGACAGGGTGTCTGGATGAAAATCATTTGTTGAGATATTTTTAAACAGGCTGTCTAAATTGCTGCGATTAGTACATTGATTGGTATACAACTTCATAAAATCAGGAAATAAATCTGGCTTGAGAAGGTCCGAAACTTTAATCAGGCAATGATCTAAAGACATATTAAACGGTACACTCCCATCCGGATCTTTGCGAATAAAAAATTCATCTTTGTTATTACCGGTTATAACGCAGTTGACAAAATGCGCATCTAATGCAGACCGGGTAATCTGCGTACAGAATGGCGGATCGCTGCAGAAATTATTGCTCACAAATGCGCCAGATTCGTCATTGCCAAAATTGGCTATAGTGCAATACTCCATAAGATACTGTCCTCCGCACTGTGCTGTAAAGGAGGACTGCCCTTGCTCGTAAAAAAGGCAATTGCTCATTTTTACATTGGCAGCATAGGCCGCAACTCCAGAATAACTGTTATACGCAAAAATGACGTGATCGATTTCACAATTACTGAGGCTGTCAGCATAAATTCCAATGAGATTATTGCGGATGACTGCATGGTGGATCATGTTGCCCTTGGACTGGCGGTCAAGAAAAATTCCGGACCATTGTCCAGGCACTTGAGCGTAGGACGATTCAAGCCTGACTCCCTGACAGATCACAGGTTTGGCTGTGCTGCCCATGATTTTAAGCCTGGCATCAGAGCCTATCACCAACCTTCCATCATTATAGAAAAAAGTATTCCCCTGGTCGTCTTTGGCTTTTGTCACACCACCAAAAAAGTGAACTTGGGTTCCCTCGGCAATTTCAAGCGTTCCGTGGTCAATGACCACAATGCCATAGATGATATAGGGCTTGGGATCAGACCACACAAGTTTATTCTGCCCAAGGTCAATCACACTAATGTTACCCTTGTTCGATTTGGATGGGTAATAGTTGGCGTTCTGCCCTCTGGCCTCCAGTAAAATCCGGCGAGTTACCCCATTGGTTTCTACTTCAATGGAATCCTGAATGATATAAGGGCTTACTGTGAGTGGATCAGCCGGATTAATGAGAACTTCGCAGAATACATAGAGACTGTCGCCGGGTCTCAGGATCAGGTTGCGAAACGCTATTCCCGGTAAGCCGTCCACATTGATATGAAAATGCGAGCCACTGCCTCCGGCCAATGAGATCTGTGTAATTTTTAAGAAATCAGCGTGCGTATTATAAATTTTAAAATACCTGCTTGCTGACCCTATGGTCGTAAATACAGTATCAAAACTCAGTGTATCTTCAGAAAAAGTCGGAAGATCAGAAGGGTCATTGGTAAAATGCTCCGTGCGACAGGACCATATGAAGAGTAGCATCAAACAAACAAAAGCGGATATTACAAGGCCGGACTTCATAAACATGTAAGGAAAAACGAAGATATCAAAATGAATTGTACTACTTTTGGGCAAAATTTTTGAAATGTCTGCCAAAAGCAATTCCAAATCAACTGACTGGCTGATTTTCCTTGTTTCGGGTGCTGTTACCGTGGCCCTGCTGGTTTACGCTCCTGCTTGGTTTTGGGTACCTCTTCCATTTGTTTTAACATACCTGACCAAGGCTTTCGACGCACTTTAAGTTGTCATATTCTATCTGAATGGTAGCCTGAAATATCTTTGATTTTAGGCAGGGCCTCAGAAATTGCGTCTGCAAGCATTAGCATATTCGTCTAGGTCCTTTCCAACTGTTTTCGAAGTTGCCTGAATGGTAACTGTGCTTAAATTATATTAATTAAATCTATTATATTTAAATAATTAAGAATGAGCATAGATGTTCTGATTCCGGCGTTAAATGAAGCGAAGTCGATTGGACTGGTACTCCGTGCGCTACCACCAAGACTGTTCCGAAAGATCATCGTATGTGATAATGGAAGCTGCGATGGAACATCCGATGTGGCCAGACAAAATGGAGCTATCGTTGTTACCGAAGAAGAAAAGGGCTACGGTGCGGCTTGTCTGCGCGCGGTTGAAAAATCCAAAGAAGAGGACAATCCACCCGATATTTTGCTTTTTCTGGACGCCGATTTTTCTGATCATCCGGAAGAATGCACACTTGTTCTTGACCCAATTCTTCGTGGAGAAGCTGATCTTGTTGTTGGGTCCAGGGTACTGGGCAGACATGCCAAAGGTTCGCTGACCAGCGTTCAGCGGTTCGGCAACTGGCTTTCCACAATACTTATCCGTATCTTATATCATGTCCACTTTACTGACCTCGGTCCCTTCCGGGCCATACGATGGGATGCATATTGCCAGCTCGGTATGCAAGATCGAAATTTCGGGTGGACCGTCGAAATGCAGGTCAAGGCAGCGAAGCTTGGACTCCGCTGCATTGAAGTACCGGTAAGCTATAAAAAACGCATTGGCACATCTAAAGTGTCAGGAACCATATCAGGCAGTATTCGAGCCGGTTACAAGATACTTTACACAATTTTTAAGTTGGCATAATTAACATTTAGTAAATCTTGTGAATGATATGCTAAACCATTTAGAGTCAGGAATTTTCGCTTTACCCAGACGGTATATTTGTTTGCAATATGAACCAGCTACAAATAATTTTAATTGGTGTTTACACCGCATGCCTGCTCTACATGACCCTGTTCAGTATGGTGCAGCTAAATCTTTTGAAAGCTTATCGCAGGCAAAAGAAAAACAAAAAGATTCTGCCGGCCCTACAGCCCGGTGATCACCACCCGCTCGTTACGGTACAGTTGCCGATTTTCAACGAACTATATGTGGTGGACCGACTGTTGGATAATATTACCAAATTAGATTATCCAAAAGATAAATTACAAATCCAGGTTCTGGATGATTCGACAGATGAGACGGTAGGACACGCAGCAAAAAAAGTTGAAGAGTACAAAGCGCTTGGATTTGACATCGTGCATATCCACCGCACCAACAGACAAGGCTACAAAGCCGGCGCACTGAAGGAAGGAATGCTCACTGCCAAAGGAGAGTTTATCGCCATTTTTGATGCAGACTTTCTTCCTGAACCAGATTTTATCAGAAGAGCCATTCCTTATTTCACCAGCGAGCGCGTAGGTGTCGTCCAGACACGCTGGTCTCACCTCAATGAGGATTACTCACTGCTGACCAGGCTTCAGGCATTTCAGCTCAATGTTCATTTTACCGTTGAACAGGCTGGTCGTTGCGAGGCGGGACATTTTCTTCAATTCAATGGAACAGCCGGTATCTGGCGCAAATCTACTATCTATGACGCCGGAGGATGGCATTCCGATACATTGACTGAAGATCTTGACCTGAGTTACAGGGCTCAACTACGCGGATGGAAAATAAACTATATCGAAGATATTACCTGTCCTTCTGAGCTTCCGGTAGAAATTTATGGTTACAAATCACAACAATTTCGCTGGATGAAAGGAGGCGCAGAAAACACCAGAAAACTCCTTCCGGTGATCCTGAAATCTGATCTTCCTTGGAAGACAAAATTTTATTCTGCCATGCACCTGATGGCAAGCAGTATCTTCCTGATAATTTTTTGGGTTGCACTACTGAGCGTACCTGTTCTATATGTCATGGGTGACCTCAATATGAAAGCAACTTTTCTTGGATTCTGCCTTTTGGGTACTCTTTCCGTACTGTCTGTATTCTATGAAGCCAACGTAGTGACTTGTTGGGAAGGACAGCCTTTCTGGACAAGAATGGGCAAGTTTTTACTGTTATTCCCGACATTTATGGCGGTTTCAATGGGTTTAAGTTTTCACAACAGCATTGCGGTGATCCAGGGATTCCGCGGCAGAAAATCGAGTTTTGTACGCACTCCTAAATTCAGCATCGTAAAGACCAGCGGTAGTTTTGAAAACAATCGTTACGTTATTCAGAAAATTGACTGGAAGACATGGATTGAAATGCTCATACTCGGATATTTTATTTTTGCCATTGGTCTGGCATTTTCAATAGAGTATTATTCCTTCCTTCTTTTCCATAGTCTGTTGTTCCTGGGATTTGGAATTAATTTCTTCTATTCAATGCGTCACCTTAATATGAAATAAGGCACTTCGCCTGTTAAAATAAAAAAGACGCACTGCAGTGCGTCTTTTTTTTGCCCATAAATGACCCCGACCGTCCGGCAGGATATTTTCCTCCAAGGAATAACTACATTTGCCTTACGCCACAAGGGAATCCAATGCCTTCTCACGCTAGTCATCGTAATTCCAAAACGACCTTTTCTGCAGTCCTCTATTTACTATCCGTAGCTGTACTTATTTTTTTTGGTCATCAGCGTGATTTCATTTCAATCATATTACCCTATACCGCCGTCTTTGCAATCTATGCCTGGTTGTCTTTCAATACTCATTTATACCATTCTGAAGTTGTTCTGATTGCACTTTCAGTAAGGTTGCTTGGCCTCTTTGCATTTCCGCAATTGTCCGATGACGTTTACCGATATTGGTGGGATGGACAGTGTAGTCTGCATGGCCTCAACCCTTTTGAATACACACCGCATCAGATTATGGAGCAGGGCTTACTTTCCGGAGAACATTTTTCCAGATATTATCCCTTGCTGAACTCTCCTGATTATCATAGTGTCTACCCTAGTGTGTGCCAGTTTCTATTCTGGTTATGCGCCTGGATCAGTGGCCATCATATCTACGCTTTTTCAATATTGCTTAAATTATTTTTCTTAATTGCAGAGGCGTCCGTACTTCTTCTTTGCAACAAAACAATCACAGAATCATTGAATCCCCAAGGATTTATTAAATTGTATTTGCTCAATCCACTGTTGGTTGTAGAATGTTATGGTAATCTTCATTTTGAATTATTGCTTACCATCTTTCTTCTCTGTGCTTTACACTTCTACAATCCTTTCAGACCCTTAGCACACGGTCTGGCAATGGGTTTATCGGTTATCTCAAAAATATATTCAGCGATATTTCTACCGTTGTTTTTGATCCGTAAAAAAGGTCAGTATTTTGTTTCATTCCTCGCGATTACCTTATGTACGCTTTCGATGTTGTTTTTTATCAATGTAGAGAAAAAAACTGGCGGTGGATATGGCCTGTACTTTAGTCAATTTGAATTTAATTCCAGTATTTATATTTTACTCAGCAAAATTCTAATTTTTTTAAGGCTTCCAGAACTATGGAAGTGGAGAGGAATGATCATGCTCTTTTTATTTTTCTTATTCTACTTGTTTAGAATGTATCGAAATTATAAAAGTGAGCTCAGCATTTATCGCGAGATGACTTTTATTTATCTTCTTTTTTTAATTTTGAATCCAACAGTTCATCCCTGGTATCTGGTCCCATTAAGCATATTAGGATGGCAGCATCTGCCCTTGACCACACTGGTAGCCCAATATTTGTCTTGTTATTCATACATTCATTACGACAAAATTCTTCAACCGGGATTTGAATTCATACGTTTTCTTGAATATGCCTTAGCACTTCTCATTTTTCTTTATGAATTAAAAAAAAAAGAACCCCTGTTTAAGTAACAGAGGTTCTTAAAAAACAAAACCGATTACTACACTATTTTATCAAGGGTTGAAACCTTAGTCAATCATCAACATCCTTCTGTTCATATGTTCTGTAGAGGTACGCACCTGGTAATAATACAATCCGCGGCTCTGAAGTTCGTTACGTCCCAATTCAACTTCGTGATAACCTTTCCGGAAGAATCCTTTCTTTTGACAGATCAACCTTGAATTCACATCAAATACTTCAATTGTCACATCAGAATCATAATTGATATCAAATGGTATTCTTGTTGACAGACTGAATGGATTCGGGATATTCTGGTATAATCTGAGCTCATGCGCTTCAACATTCTGTGGTGCTCCTGAAATTCTGAGCTGAAGTGAAGCCACTTCCTGGCTGGATGTATAAGCCTCTGCCGGCATGATGCGCTCATCGATTTGCAAAGCTTCAAGCACGTCTGCATTTCTGTGAGCTACTACAGTCAGATCAAGAATCCACTCACTGGCTTTAAGCTCCGGAGTCCACGCAAATCTGAGAATACCCTCGGACATTCTCGCAGTATTCAACTGATCATCAGTCAGGGCACTGTTTTTCGTCACGGCGACATTCACTATTGATGCGATGGAAGGGTTAACATACAATGCTGCCTGCGCTCCAAGGAGTTGATTCCAGTCCTGAAGGCTGATGGTCAAATGTTGTGTTTCTCCTGCCCTTAGACTTTTCTCATTCACAATAAGACTGGCTGTCAGATTATTTCTTGAAGATATACCGTTTGTTGCGCTGCTATATCGCTGAGAATCATCAACGTCTCCGATTTTAATACCCTTGAAGCTCACCAGCGTATGATCCCTGAGAACCGGAATCAACACTTCTTCCGGCCAATCATCCCTTAACGGATTTTCTTTATCCTTGAACTGATAATCGTTATCCGCAAACCTCCAGGATTTGTTGTTGCGGAATTTGTCTGTAATACCAAGAATTAGCTTTCTGATATCGGAAATATCTGCAGCACTGATTGTTCTGGATTTATTCACATCTGCTGCGATAAACTGGTAAGGATCCTGCAAGAGTTTCCTACCCAATATATGCTGCTGAATGAGTACGATATCGTAGGTGGTTACACCATCGAGATAGTCTGCGTCAAGTTCAGGTCTGACCCTATAAGATCCACCGGTTGGCATGTCATTAAATGCATAAAAACCGTTGCGATCCGTCAGTGTTGTGTTGGCCACATTTTTGCTGTCAATCATATCAACAGAAACATTAGGCAGACTCTTGTTCTTGCGACTATTAATCAGACCATTGACAACAACTGTAGTTAAGTTACCACCACAAATTCTATTTTCGTCAATTGCCTGCAAAAGCGTCTGGCAGAAATTAATGTTTCCTGCCTCATCCTTAAAGTAGACTACTACGATCATAGTAAACTGTCCATTTTTAATGCTGTCGCAGCAAATGGTCCTGATGGTATCATTGAAATTGTTCTTGTCAAATGACGCCATTATCTTGGAGGGCGGTGAGCAATTATCCTGCTTGATCACCACAAATTCATTGGCATTAAAGACGGCACAACCATTGTCCTCAATTCGTTTTACAACTTTTTTACAGGTAATTTCAGGAGATACCGTATCAATAACTGTGATTTTGATAGACTTCATTGCCATATTACAGCAAGCATCTGTAGCGACAAATTTAACCTCTGTTGTTCCAGCAGGATAAAAACCCGACGCATCTTCTGCTCCGTTTCCGCCAAATTGAGAATTGTTTGTTATGATGATGCTGTTAGAGTCACAATTATCGACAAAAGCCTTGATTGTAACAAAGCCCGAGCAGCTTGTGTCACTGGCAAAAATTGTCGTATCCTTTAATCCAAGCAAATTCGGAGGTGTCGTATCATTTCTGATTATTTTCTGTACGTACATGAATGTATTATTCGTACAGGAATCAAACACTGTCCATTTACGATCCACTTCGCAGTTGCCAGGCACACAGAAGGATGTGTCCTTGGAAGTAATGCTGATCTTAAAACATGAAGCAGCACCAGCATTTACTGTCGGCACACCTGTAAAACCAGGCCCAAACGGAGCACACTCATCCACAATGAAAGGAGACTGCGGCCAGTTTATTTCAAGGCTGTCCAGCGGATCATTATTAACTACCGTGATCAGTTGCTTGCAGGTTGACCGGTTGCCGGAAGCATCCGTCGCAATAAAGTAGCGGTCAATCGTACCGATTCCGCAAATGTTTTGGGCGCGAATTACACTATCCTTGAGTGTGACCCCCGGACAATTATCCGTCGCAGTTGCAGTTCCAAACTGGTTAAGGTTAATGGTATTGACGCTGCAATCTACCGTTGTATCTCCTGGGCAATTGAGCGTTGGTGGTACATTTTCGATAACCGTTACCATCGTAGTACAGGAGGCTGTATGATTACAGCTATCCTTGGCGGTAAATATGACGTTGGTCTTACCAACCGGGAATACCTGAGGAGCATTATTCGTTACTGTTACGCCATAATTACAAGGACTCGTTACCGTTGGTGGTGCCAGGTTAACGATAGCACCACAGGTATTCGGATCAGCATTCACTGTCAGATTCGGCGGACAATTTAAGCTGATCGTGCCTTGATTATAACTGACGAGATATTGGACCTTGGTAAATACCTGAGAAGCACTGCATGCATTTTTGGCTGTCCATGTCCGCTTCACTGTATTACATGTCGTATTAAGTGTCGTATCGGTAAAACTAAAGGTCACCAGACCACAATAATCCTTGATTAATTGAGGAATTCCGGTACGGTTAGGATTGTTGTTGACCACACAGGTATAGGACTTGAAAGTATCCTGCGGCCAAATAATATCCGCGGGATTCAAATTGACGTCACGAATGATTGTCTGAATGCCAACATAACTTGTATCGATCTCTGGTCTGCATTGGATATGCACCGTCCAGTTCCGTTCAACAAGATAACAGATCTCCGGATTTCCATAGATCGTATCATCCTTATAGTCAAAGGTGAGTGAATCGCAACCACACAGAACACGAGGATAACCATTGATGGAATCCGGATGTAAAGACTTTTTGCAATCGTTGATGGTTATATCCGGCGGAAACTGAATCTTGGTACCCACTGGATTGATCACGAGGATTTTTTGTTCGAATGTGTAGGATTGCGAACTGACACATTTACTGAATACATTCCATGTCCTGAGATACAATCTCGTATTTGGAACAGAGGGAAGTTCGACCGTCGTATACATCACCATCACATTACCTCCGTAATCGCAGAATCGAGGAACATTACCAATATCTGCTGTATCGATTGAACCGTCACAATTGTCTACCACGATGGAATCACTCGGCCACTGAATATCCGTTGGCTGAAGATTGGTTGTAACGTCGATATTCTGAGTAAAATTGAACACTTCATTGGCTCCGGCACACAAAAATTCGACGGTCCAGTTTCTTTCAATCCTGTAACATATACCTGGAATATTACTTACAATATTGTCCCGATAGGTAACCTTATTGGTATCGCAAATGCAAATACCGAAGCGAGGAGTGGAACTTAGACTAATTGGATCTGTGCCCTGACCACAAATGTTGATGGTTAGATCACTGGGTCTTTCCAGACATCCACAGAGATTGACTTTATTGTTATCCTGCACTTCAATGAAAGTCTCGCAGCAATCCTGTTTTCCGTTACTCGCAGTGACACACAAGAGAACTGTCCGCTTGCCAATGCTGTCACAATTATACGTCACGCTATGTACTGAGGTATCGTGACCTATGGAATAAGTCAGGTCATACTTGCAAGGGTGATAACTTCCCTGATCAAAGTCCTTTGCCCATACAGTAGCAAATTCGCCATCCAGTTTGCCATCACCATTGAGATCCATTGGCTCAATACCAACTGCAAGTCCTTTGCGGCAATAGGCAACAGGAAGCTTCGCATTGACAATTTCAAAATCCGCTTCGCATACCTGATGATTACCACAGAGATCTTCGAAATAATATTTAATTCTGTGCTTGCCCAACGGATAAAAACCGGATGCGTTAATCGTTCCGCCGACGCCAGGCACACTGATTTCATATCGTCCGTCTCGGCCGAAGTCGATTTCGTAGCGGTTCAATAAATCAGATGAAGGCGTACAATCGTCATCTGCAGTTGCGATCAGGGTAATATTACCTCCGGTACAGGATGTATCCGTTACGTCAACTCGACTGAAATTACATCCAGTAAGTATCCTTGGCTTGATTTTATTGTGTGATTTGATGATCTGTGTCCATTCGTAAATGATCGGATCGCCGTTTTCCGCTCTGAATCTGCACCAATTGATTACTCTCCATTTTCTAATGATTTTGAAACAGGCATCTGTACCCGTAACAAATCTGAATACCTCATCCTCGTGATTTACTCCTACCAGATCACATTCATCTTCAGTTATCCTTGGTCTGTAAATATCTGCTAACTTATCTGCATCAAGCGCATCCGCATTACAGGTTGTGGTATCCAGATCCTCTGGCCAGTCGATGTCTTCACCGTTGAAAGGGCTAGGATTAACGATGGTAATTCTTTGGGTGCATACATCCAAACCAAACTGATTGCCGGCTATAAATATCCGGTCTATGTATCCTTCACGGCACTGATTGATGTAAAAGCTATCAACTTCTCTAAGCGTTACATCGCAATTATCAGAAGCAGTAGCCTGACCAAATGCACTAAGATCATTCCTGTTGATTACATAATCACAGGTTATCGTAAGATCATGTGGACAGGTGACATGAGGAATTGTCTTGTCCTGAACTTCCACCTGTACCATACAAGTGTTGGAATTGCCCTGATCATCGGTAACCCTGAACATCACAGTTACCAGTTTACCTATATCTGAACAACAAAATCCTATCGTATCGCTGAATTCCTTACTCTGAAGACCACAGGGCGCACCACCATCCATTCTTCTGGCATCCATATGCTTGAGATGACAGTTGTCATAACTTCCATCATCGAGTGCTGAAGCCGGCATCCATGCCTGGCCAAAGCGATCCAGCGAAATAACGGTCTCCTTATCGCACTGCGCCACAGGTGCAGTCAGGTCTATGACATCCACTATAAAAGAACAATAGGAGTAGTTATAACATTGATCATGAGCCTCAACCTGAATGATGTTCTTACCAGTAGGAAGTGTAATGTAACCACCTTTAAAGTTATTGGCATAGCCTCCCGGATAAGTGATATTAATGGTCACTCCGTTATTGCAGCTGTCAATCGCTTCGATTGGTGAAAGATAAACGATGGCATTACAATTCTGTGACTGTGTAAATACTTCTTTGTTATACGGACACTTAATGGTTGGCGCTTCGTTATCTCTGATTTCTATCAGCTGGTGATAAATCTTCATATTGAAGGTACCGCAATACCAAATGACGAAACGCCATATTCTGTCTATTTTTTTCGTACAATTGGTATTGCTAATTAATACATCCTCGAAGGAAGCAGTATAATCACAATACTTATTATCCTTGTTGGGCCAAATTGGCGCACCATGATAGGTAGGAACTCCGGTCTGAGATGTTGCCGGGCGTCCGAGACTGTCTACGGCGTATTTGCCGCAAAGTATGCTATTGCCATGCGCAACAATCATTGAATCCGGAAATACGATCGAATCCAGATTGATCCTCTTCAGGAAGTAGTCCGAATTACATTCTTTGGATAAATTACCGGAAGCATCTTTGGCTACATATCTGCGGTGTACCACCTTTGAATACAATGTATTACAAGGTGTATTTTCGATCTCCTCTGATAGAAGAATTTTTATTGGATTAGGATCACAGTTGTCATAGATGATTGGACCCAGGTGTGATTTCATTCTGGTACAATCTATTGTATCATTGACACAAAGGATTGTTGGTGGTAATTTATCTTCTACTTTCAAGGTAGACCAACAGCTGTTTCCATTACAGGTATTAATAACCTTGGCGGTCAAAGGCTTACCAACATGAGAATAGTCTACTGTCGCATTCGGAACTAGTGATCCATCCTTGTTGAAAATCATTACTGCATAAGACACGTAATCATATGGTCCGCCAACGAGTAGTTGTTTGGCGGTGACGGTCGCTTCGCAATTGGCATTGAGTGTAATCTGGGCATTGCCGACACAGGAGACAGATCCGCCGACTATACCTAAAGAAACAGGCATGACCAGAGGTTCAACACAAAAGTCAGGATTGTATTCACTAACAGACAGATTGTATGTTGTTTCGTTTGCACCGGTCCAGTTGACTAAAATTGCACTACTGGATGGGTCACCAATGATTGTTCCACCACCGCTGAGTGTCCAGGCATAAGTACTTCCTGTTCTTTGCTGTACGGCATATTTAACAGTTGAACCGACACATACATTATTTTGACCGGCAAGAACGATCGGTTTGGTGTAGGAACATTTGACACCACCCAGGTTGACTTTATCGCCATACTGATTTTCCAACGTTATATCAAAACCTTTTGCAGAAACAAATATTCCATCCATCGAATAGACGGTAGTGGTTCCATTAAATACAATTGGGGTCAGCGTATATCCAAGCGGTCCAGTAACAAAATCAACCGGTGCTGCCGGAGGAGCCGGGCTACCCGAATCGTAGAGCCCGTTGACCGAACGGATGTGCCATACTTCGTCGTTTCTGGATTCCAGTGTCAATGTTACCGCAAATTGTCCGTTGCCGGGTTCGGTAGCATTGTTGAGACAACTACAATCTGTATGTTCGATCGAAAGATAAAGTACACCAGCTATATCGGCATCATCCTCACTGCCACCTGATCCCTGACCGGCGGATCCTGAATCATCACCATCATCAAAAACCGGTATTTGTCCATCATTACCCGGATCTTCGTCAGGGACTGAATCTTCATCCGGTTCATTGAACATATTGACTGCATAATAAATCTCTGCCCCGTTGGCTATGATTCCTGGTCTTGCATCCGGCCCAACGCCGGTAATAATTTTAATTATAAATGTCTCCCCCGGCACAATTCCTTCAGGACCCAGCTTTCCATTCGCAATGGAGAATGTCTGCTTGTATTTCGAATTGTTTCCTTCAGTAGATTCATATTCCCAACCAGAAGATTTCATCACGAGCTCTTTCGGCAGATAATCAACAATCCCGATTTCAGTAGCCGGCATTGAACCCTGGTTGATAACTTTAATTGTCCATTCTACATCAGATCCAGGTTCTACAGTACGCTTACTCACTTCTTTGATCAGTGCAAGGTCAAAGTTGTTGGGATTGGTAACGACGGCATCGTGATCGTCCTCATCAATCTGACCATGATCATTCGTTACACCAGCTTTAATAGCATCATTGCCAAGTGTCTCATCCTGGTGCGAATCAAAATCCGTCAACTCATTGTTTTCAGTATCTTTGATGGAGACGATTTCAGCGTTATTTGGTACCTGAACACCGTTGGTGCCGGATCTGATTTTTAATTTGATTGTAATGGTCTCTTTTTCCTCCGGGTTCAATGTACCGTTCAGTGAAAAATAAACTTTTTTATCCTGTCCTGCAATCCACTGGGAATTTAATTCGGCCAGAAATTCAAAATTAGCATCAACATAATCTACGACTTTGACACTCGACACGGGCGTATTACCCTGGTTAATGACATCGATTTCAAAATCAACGATGTCACCTGCACGGTAAAGGCTATGAGGACTGACAATACGTTTGACCAGCGCAAGGTCTACAACTGGAACTGTTGCAACATCCTGATCATCTTCATCAATCTGTCCGTGATCCGTGATGAGGTCATCAGTCAGCGTACCAATAATTCCACCGACATCATTATTTTGTTCGTCATCCGCGCGTGAATCATAATCGAATTGAGAAATGTCTGTCCCGTCAATAGTGCTCATTCTGCTGATTTCAGCATAATTGTTGAGAAGATGATAGTCGACGTCACCAGTATTTTTCAATACGACTGGTATGGTCATGCTGCTACCGGGAGCAAGCGTAGAAGATATGGTATAATATGCTTTATTAGCAGTTACATCCCATCCGTTCGCCTTGTCACTGAGGACAAATCCGGAAGGAATATAATCCACAAGCTGAATATCCTTAACCGTCACGCATCCCTGATTAAACACCGTGATATCATAGGTGATTTCTCCGAGATAGGTTAACACGCTTCCACCTCTCAGCACCTTCCTGAGGGCCAGATCTGCGATTTGCACCATCGCTGGATCTTCATCATCTTCATCATTAAATCCGTTGCCGGTCAGAAGATCATCGCTTGCAGCACCGACAACTCCGCCGGCATCATTTCCCAGCACTTCGTCTGCTTTGGAATCGATATCCGATCCACTGACATTGATACCGTTGAGATCATTGTAGCTGACGATTTCTGCTCGGTTGGTCAGACACTGACCTTGAGAGACCTCACCGATTCTGACCGTAATCTCCTTAGTGGCACACTGACCAGATGGAAGAATATCAGACACAACATTATATATTTTTCCATTTTGTTGAATCCAACCGTGATTATCATTGGGAGAAAGTCCCATACCTGATGTCAGGTAATCAATAAACCTTATGTCTTTGACGCTTTCTGTTCCCTGGTTACAAATCTTTACCTGGAAGGTGACATCTTCTCCCAATCTTACAGGTGTTGATCTGGTGGTGGTTAGAATCAGTGCCAGGTCAAATATGTTGAGACCTGCAGGATCCTGGTCATCTTCATCCAGCGTACCATCTCCTGATAAAAGATTATCTGTAGGTGAATTAACGATTCCGCCTGCATCATTATCCCTGATTTTGTCCGGAGTCGAATCTTTATCTTTTAGAATGTTTCCTGAAGCATCTTTCATCACGGCAATCTCTGCCACATTCTTCAGGTTATTCACAAGCTGAGTACTGTTGAGTCTCAGTTTGATTGGGATCGTCTGATGACCACCGGCAGGAATCAGCTGCAATGATTTATATATTGCATTGTTGCCCTCCATGGACCATCCTGGATTCTGTGCAGAAATAAAATCAAGTTGAGCAGGGATGTAATCGATGATTTCGAAATAATCAACATCCGCATTACCCTGATTGTATACCTCGATATTAAAATCAATATAATCATTGACTCTGAGCGCACCAAGCGAAGAGACGGTCTTGATCAGCGCCAGATCAAATATTTTTTCAACTGGAGGTGGTGGATTGACCACGATCTCCTCCGGCATAAATCCGATATCAAAAATAAATTGGTTCTGGCCTGTCGTTCCGGTCTCTACTATCACAACCGGCATTTTAGCAATCGCTGCACAAACACCTGGTAAATTCATTTTGGCATCACTGTCATATGCATCCGGAATTCCGACAGATTGAATATCAGACTTACTCAGATTATAATTTTTTCCGTTGTAGTTGAGTTTACCTGTGACCGGATCAAAACGGTTATCTGAGATGACCACATAGTATTTTGATTCATACGCCAGGTTGTCATTGATACCATCTAAATTGAGATCAACATTGTTGTGATTGAAGATGTAATATCCATTGGCATCCGTAGTGGTTTGACCCACTTTGGTACATCCTGCAGCATCGTAAAGACTCATGGTGATGCCCGCCAATCCTTTTTCATCGGCATCCTGAATTCCATTCTTGTTTTCATCCAGCCACACTAGATTGCCAATTTCCAACGGAACAGGTTCCAGCAAAACTTCAATATCTCCGATTCCGCTTGATTTGCCAAACGCACTGGTTTCTCTAGTGTAGATCTCATAAGTAGCAATCAATTTTCCATTATCCGTATTATAACGGTGCAATCCGCCCGAGAATGATTCATATCTGGGGTCAAAGACGGCATTAATTACTTCATTTGATCTTGTTCCGGCAATCGTACCAAAGGACACTTCCTGATGGAGACTTGGCGCTACAATCCAATAATCTTCTCCAAAAAATTCGCCCTGTCCAGGACCTTCGTAATGCCCCACACCCGTACCGGATCTTCCATTTACTACACCGCCATTCTCCAGGACCCAGATATTGTCTTTCTTGAAAGCAACGAGAATATCTCCTTCCTGATTGGTCAGCGGTTCAATTCCAGCGCAATAGGCATGCCCTTTGCGATCAGCAATGCCCAGGATCATTTCGCCGCGGTTATTAAAATCAATATCGGTCAGCCATTGCGACACAATCTTGCTTGCTCCCGGTTTGGCCAGCCAGTATTCTTTGGCGAATTTGGTGGTAAGAATTTCATTAAATATTTTAGAGAGCAGGTTGAGTTCATAGACGTGGATCGAGCAATCTGATTTTTTGGCACTGGTTTCCGCAGTACAAGTAACCCCCACGTACACTGATCCATTGTAATATTTGACGGCAGAGACTGCGTAGTTGTCATTACTGCATCCCGGATTTGGAATATTGAGCTCCATAATATTGGAAGCATCAGGACCTTCTGTTGGAATGATGAGCAGTGATTTTTTATACAAATTGGTTACCAAAAGAAACCGGTCATCATCGGTGATATCCATGTTTCCTAGGCCGGTTTTTCCGACGAGACTTCCGTAATTACAATCTCCGGCTTCGGTATTACTGAGTGCGCCAAGATTGATTCCGGTGTTCTGGAGATTAAGCCATGGCTGTGTGTTGCCATTGCGATCTGTTGCATATATACCGCCAAGTCCGAGCGGACCCAGTGAAGAAAATTGCTTAACAAATGCTGAAGAGTACAAAAGCTGTTTTGACTTGTTCCATGCCAATCCGTAAATTGAACCGGTGGCACTTTGTTTAGCCATGCTTTTAATGACACTGGAGCTCAGAAATTTTTGAGGCACACTGACCACGGTATTGGCGCCTGCATTCTCCCCAGCTGTAATAGATCTGTTAAATACTGTTACAGCAATATCCGGATTGGTATTAAAGATAATTTCTGATGGTTTGAATAATCCAAAATGAATATCACAGGCCGGAGCGAGTGCTACCCTTGATTCGCCTTTGGCATCACTGCCGAAGTAGCTGAACTCATAGCCGACCCCTTTTAGTGCTTCGATGCGGTAGTTGGCATTGTCGCTCAGCCCTGACAAGGTGTATGCGCCAGCAAAATCCGTCAACGCGCTGGCCACCAGCTGATTGTTGACATTATACGCATTGATTTGAACAAATGGGATTCCAGTCTCGCTGGCATCTCTTACTGAATTCAGGTTGGCATCATTAAATACTGCACCCTTGATCTTTCCGCTTGACAGTATGCACTGCCCGTGGGCAATTGCAAGGCCCAACTGAAGAGCCAATAGGGTAAGTAAAAATGTTCTGGTGGAGACCTGAAGTCTTCCCGAGACTTTTAAAAGTGGTGTAGAAACATGATTTCTCATTAAAACGCAAGTTTTGTTTTGTATCGATTTTGTTTCCGGCAATGGAATTCCATACCGGATGCAGATCCGACTTGCGCTAAAGAGTAATATACGTATTGGGGTAGGACCTTGCGGAACTACGGGGCAAACATATAATTATTTTTTAATATATCACATTGTTATAT
>JAIBCI010000068.1 GCA_019694255.1 Saprospiraceae bacterium | reverse complement strand
TAGAAGCTTCAATAAATAATAATATAAGCAAAGTTGTCAAAAGCGGATGGAATGGAAAATTACTCTATACACACACACACACATACATACACATATACTCCAGCACTTAGGGAAACAAAATGAAACAAAAACAAAAACAAGAATAAGAGTTTTTTTTAGCATCAGCAAAGAATAAAAAGAGAAAAAAACGTCAGTGCTGATCCGGCGTCCGGTTGCAACAGAATAAGGAAGACTGGTAAGAAGATAATGCCTATCAGTGTTAGTCTGCTGGTGATTGATTTGATACTTACCTTGTAATACGTCAGATAGCTACAGACTGCCAGAATAGTGCCAAACTTGGCCAGCTCTGATGGTTGAAAAGAAAAACCGCCTAGATTAAACCATGCTTTGGCGCCATTGATAACTGTTCCAAAAATTAGGACCAGGATAAGTGATAAAACTCCCAACCCGTAAATTAGGTAGGCGACAGTATGCCAGAAACGGATGTCAATAAACTGAACTATGATAAATACTGTTAGCGCGACTGCGAGATATATAATCTGCTTTACCGCAGGACTCTGAATATCGTAAATATTAAAATTTCCTTCGAAACTACTTGTAGCAGAATAAATGGAAAACCATCCTGTAATTAGCAAACTTAAAAAAATACCCAAGGTTATCCAATCAAAGGTAGTTTTTCGGTTTGCGCTGATCATCGTTGTTTGCTCGAACTATAATCTAAAATTCAGTGTAAGAGATTTTGTCAAGTGAAATAAACGCTGAAACAAATTTTTTCTTTATATTTTCTAGTGCTGAGAGTGCATCGTTCTTATTGAGGAAGGCCCCGGCTTTAAGATGATAATATGGTTCTTTATACTCCCACTTGACCGCATAAGTAAAATTCTTCTGAAATTCTGCTTTGGTTTGTTCCATCACTCTGCGATCAGTTGTCGTAATTACCGTGACGCGCCAACCTGAAATATGGGTAATGCTTCTGTTAATCCTCGTATATTGGTTCATGATTGAGGTAATGCGAGGATCTTCTTTAACCGTTATGGAAGATTGTGCAGTTATCGTAAAACCGAGCACAAAATAAAGCAATGTGGCAGTTGTTATTTTTCTCATTCTTATGCCATTGTCGCTCCGTGGCAGTTTTTAAATTTTTTGCCGCTGCCACAAGGACATGCGTCATTTCTTCCGACTTTTGGTACGGTATTTCTGACAGTTTGAACCTGGGTCGTCGATTCTCTTCCCGCTTGTTCTGCCGCTCTTCTTACTCTTTCTTCTTGTTCGGAACGATTGGTTCTTGTCTTACTTAAGTCTGCTCTTTGTTGTTGTGCTTCTCTCACTTCACTCTGATTGACTTGGATCATGAGCTTACCCTTGGAAAGATATGAAGTAATATCCTGATTCATTTTAAGGACCAATTGTTCAAACAATTTATACGCTTCCATTTTATAAATGACCAAAGGATCTTTCTGCTCAAATGAAGCGGCCTGAACTGAGTCTTTCAATTCATCCATGTTTCTAAGATGCTCTTTCCAATCAGTGTCCAGTCTTGCCAAAGCTATATTCCTTTCAATATCACGCATGATGGAAGCGCCCTTTGTTTTGACTGCCTTTTCAAGTTCAGCCGCAATCGGAATTGCCTCTTTGGATTCATCTGCAAAAGGGATCACAATTCTTTGATAACGGTGCCCTTCATTTCGATGTACATCTGTGATAACCGGAAGCAATGTCTGTTTTATTACTTCTTCCTTTTTCTTGTAAAATTCGTTATACTGCTTTATATATTCTTTGATAAGGTCTTTTTCGGAAGTCTCCCGGAAATATGCGCTGTCAATTTCGGGTTCAAAACCGAGAATACTGATTGAATCATTAATAAAAATTTCATAATCATTGTAACTCTTGGCTTGTTGTACGAGATTCTGAAGTGTTGAATTAAACATATACTCCAAGTCTACTGTAAGCCGCTCTCCTTCCAGCGCATGGTCCCTTTTTTTGTATATTGCCTCCCGTTGTATGTTCATTACATCATCATAATCCAGAAGTCGTTTTCGCATGGCGAAATTATTCTCTTCGACTTTCTTTTGGGCTCTTTCAATAGACTTGGTGACCATGCTGTGTTGTAACACTTCGCCTTCTTTATGACCAAGTTTATCCATGATTGCCGTTATACGGTCTGAGTTGAACAATCTCATCAGATTGTCTTCGAACGATACAAAAAACTGGCTCGATCCCGGATCTCCTTGCCTTCCGGATCGCCCGCGAAGCTGGCGATCAACCCTTCTGGATTCATGACGCTCAGTGCCGATAATTGCTAATCCTCCGGCGCGCTTGACTTCTTCATTAATTTTGATATCTGTACCACGACCGGCCATGTTCGTAGCAATGGTTACCTTGCCCGGCTGACCTGCTTCTGCTACAATTTCAGCTTCTCTTTGGTGTTGTTTGGCATTGAGCACATTGTGTGGAATATTCTTCAACTGCAGCATTCTGCTCAGTTTCTCTGAAATATCTACGGAGGTTGTACCTACAAGAACTGGTCTTCCCTGATTTCTGCATTTTTCGATTTCTTCGATGACTGCGTTGAATTTTTCCCTCGCCGTCTTGTATACCAGATCCTCCCGGTCATCGCGAATGATTTGTTTGTTGGTTGGAATAACCACAACGTCCAACTTGTAAATTTGCCAAAACTCTCCTGCCTCTGTTTCAGCTGTTCCGGTCATTCCAGCCAGCTTGTGATACATTCGGAAATAGTTTTGCAGTGTTATTGTCGCATAGGTTTGCGTTAATTCTCCAACTTTTACATTCTCTTTAGCTTCTATAGCCTGATGCAATCCATCTGAATAACGCCTTCCTTCTAAAATTCTTCCTGTTCCTTCATCTACAATTTTTACTTCCCCGTCCAGTACCACATATTCTTCATCGATTTCAAACAATGTAAATGCTTTAAGTAACTGACTGACTGCATGAAGTCGCTGAGACTTGACCGCATATTCGTTCAATAATTTGGCCTTCGCTTCTGTGTGTTGTTCCTTGGTAAGGTCGGTATTCGAATCAATTTTATGAAGTAATGTACCAATGTCTTCAATCAGAAAGAAATTGTGGTCTGATTCACCCCTGGATAAAAACTCTTCTCCTTCTTTGGTTAGTTCAACCTGTTTGTTTTTTTCATCAATGGTAAATAGTAAAGGCGCATCAGCAACTTTCATATGTCGTGACTGCTCCTGCAAATAGTAATTTTCTGTCTTTTGGAGTATATTCCTAATTCCGTCCTCGCTCAGATATTTTATCAGCGGTCTTGATTTGGGGAGAGCCCTGTATGCTCTGAACAAGCTCAAACCCCCTTCGCCTTCATTGTAACCCGTATTTCCTTCAGAAATTAACTTCTTGGCATCATTGAGAAAATTACTGGCTAACCTCTTCTGTTCGTTGACTAATTTTTCTACCTTAGGCTTTAATACATTGTATAATTCGCTTTCTTCGTCAACGTCAACTGGTCCTGAAATGATTAATGGTGTTCGCGCATCATCTATAAGTACGCTGTCCACCTCGTCGACCATAGCATAGTGATGTTTAATCTGAACCTTCTCATCAACGGAACGAACCATATTGTCCCTCAAGTAATCAAAGCCAAATTCATTGTTGGTGCCGTAGACAATATCACATTGGTAAGCTTTTTTACGTTGTGGGCTATGCGGTTTATACTTGTCGATGCAATCTACTTTGAGCTGTAAAAATTCAAAAATAGGGCCTACCCACTCTGAGTCTCTTCTTGCCAGGTAATCATTTACAGTAACAATATGTACGCCTTCTCCCGTGAGACCATTCAGATATGCAGGAAGGGTTGCTACGAGTGTCTTACCTTCCCCAGTAGCCATTTCAGCGATCTTGCCTTCATGCAATGCCATACCGCCAATGAGCTGTACATCGTAGTGTACCATGTTCCATGTTACGGCACCTCCTGCTGCAAGCCAGGAGTTGGAATAACGCGCTTTATTACCTTCAATAGTAATATAACTTTTTGATACGCTCAAATCAAGGTCTGCATCCGTTGCAGTAACTTCAAGACTAGTATTACCAGCAAATCGTCTGGACGTCTCTTTAACCACTGCAAATGCCTGAGGTAGAATTTCCTTTAATACCTCCTCAATAAGCTCATCCCGCTCTTTAACTTTAGAATCAATTTGGTCAAAAATCTGCTCCTTTTGGTGAATATCCAATTCTTCTTCAGCCTGATTTCTTAGTTCTGACAGCTGCAAGTCGATATCGGCAAGGTAGTCTTTTATTTGTTGTCTGAATTCTGTTGTCTTATGTCGCAATTCATCATTGCTAAGTTCTTCATAATTCTTCTGGTATTCATTAATTTGCCTGACACGCTCCTCAAAGGACTTTATATCCCTGTCTTGCTTAGAGCCAAATACCTTTTTTAATAAATTGAACATTACGGTGAATTAAAATATATGCAAAAATATAACATTGCCCCGACTGGGGGTCTTCTCAAGAATGCACAAACCATACCATGCTCAATTTTCTGCCAGAATGGCATAAAAGCCGGACTTGTAATATGAATACTCACATTTTATCTTTCAAAACGTTAATACTATGATTGATCAAAAACTGGCATTTATTTATTTATTTTTGCGCAAATTAGTCCGTCTACAATGAGACAGTTATTACCATTTCTATTGTTTTTATTCTATTTTTCTGTGATTTCTGGTCAAAAATTACCATTAATTTCGGGAAAACCGGAATCTTCCATCATTCCTTCAAGGTCATGGCAAAATATTAAGCATTTTTCAACCTTCGAAATGCCTTTTGAGCAATATAGGAAGTACCTGATTGGTGTCGTTCCTACGGAGAATAATCAAGGTAATGTTGCCCCGATAACGCTTCCTATGCCTGATGGGAGTACAAGGACATTTGAGATCATGTCGTCGACGGTTATGGAATCTGAAATCCAGTCTCGTTATCCTGAAATAAAGACTTTTAAGGGTACAGACGGAACACATTATATGAGAATGATCTGTACTGATCATTGGTTAAAAGCCTATGTTTTGGATGAAGCCGGTGACATTATCATTGAGCCTTACTCAACGGACAGTAAAGATTGGTATGGTGTCTATTATTCCAATGACATTAATATTGAAGAAGCTGCTTTATCTCGTATATGTGGCGAAAGCGGCCATAATATACTCAGACAGGAGCTAAATAAATCTGATCGTGATAACCAGCTAATCTCACGAACCGTACTTGGCAGCAATCCCGTATCGTTAATAACTTACCGGATTGCGGTATCCTGCACGGGAGAATTCGGTCAGGCTCCAGCATTGGGTGGTGGAAGTGTCGCCACTATTATAGCCAAAATTGCGGATGCACTCACGTATGCCAACGCAGTATATGAAAAGGATTTCGCTATTCATTTTAATATGGCCAATAACAATGATCGGATTGTCTTCACAGATCCTGATACAGATCCTTTTGAAAATAATGGTAGTGGCGGATTTTTGTTAGGACAAAACACCACAATAGTCAACGCGAGGGTGGGCACTTTCCTTTATGACATCGGCCATGTATTTACCAATTCCTGTACAGACGTTGGAGGTATTGCCAATCTGGGTGTGGTTTGCAGCAAAGAATCTAAAGCCAATGGCGTAACCTGTTGGTATACTTCGGATGTTGCTTATGTGGCACAAAGAATTTTTTGTCATGAAATGGGACATCAGTTTAGTGCTTCACATACCTTTTCAAATTGTAACGGTAATGAGAGCGGCACGATGTATGAACCAGGTGGTGGAACGACTATCATGTCCTATCAGGGTTTGTGTGGTGCTTTAAATTTAGAGTCTACTAATCCACCGCATCCCAATTTCTTTCATAGTTGTAGCCTTGAACAAGTGATTGGATTTACTCGCGTTGGGGTAACATGTGGTACCAAATCGGATCCTTCGAATACATATCCCGTGTCAACTGTTTTGACAAAACCAAACCTTACCATTCCAGTGAGCACCCCTTTTGAGCTTAAAGGTTTGGGTTCTGATATGGAAGATACAACACTCACTTATAACTGGGAACAGTATGACAATGGCCCCTACGGCTCAGCCCTTGGTGATGTAAGTTCAACTGGACCATTATTTAGGGTTTTCTTCCCTTCTAAAACGCCGAATAGGACCTTCCCGCAATGGTCTTCGATATTTAATAGCCCTCCGACAAATCCGAATTATGACGTTCGCGAAGTGCTTCCAGCCGAAAGTCGCAATTTGAATTTTAGGTTTGTTGTTCGTGATAATCATCCAGGAGCAGGCGGTTCTTCCTATTCTAGTCTCTCTATGAAAGTAACAGATCAGGCTGGCCCTTTTAAAATTACTTTTCCAAATACTACGGCAGATAAATTATATAAAAACGCATGCAATAGAATTTCATGGGACGTGGCCAACACTTTCAATCTTCCGGTCAATTGCAAGAAAGTAGATATCTTCCTGATTAGAAACCGCGAAGTTGACAAGCCAATAATACTTAAATCAAATACGGATAATGATGGTAACGAACTGGTAGATATCCCAGATCTTGGAACAAATGTCCGTGTTAGGGTGTGTGTTCGTGCTGCAGATCATATTTTCTTTGATATATCCGACAGGGACATTACAATCATTGATGCAGCCACTTCCGGTGTCAATATGGGACTAACACCCAATGTGGTGAATGTTTGCCTTCCGCAGGTAGTAGAAGTAAAAATAAGGTCATGCTCCTTTGGATCGTATTCAGGACAACTCAAGCTTTTTGTTGAAAGCGGTATTCCCCAGGGATCAACTTATCAATTCGCAAAGGAGCAATTGTCTTCATCAGACGAGACGACACTTTCAATTAATGCTAACAATCTCACGCAAAAATCTTCCTTCCTTGTGACCGTAGGTGCAGTAACTGAACAAGGCGATACCTTGCGCGATCAGCTGACTGTTAACGCAATTAAAAATGACTTCTCTGATCAAAAGTTACTTTACCCGCAGAATGGCAACAAGGATGTTCTCGAGACTCCACTATTTAAATGGAACAAAAGCATTAATGCATCTCAGTACACAATCGAAATTGCAACGAATCCGTCATTTGGCACTTCGGTTGTGTATACACAATCAAATATTTCAGCTGACAGTTTTCTTCTGCCTCTTGTTCTCAAGGAAAATACAATATACTACTGGAGATTGATTCCGCTCAATGATTGTGGCGCAGGTAATTCAACTTCAACTTTTGCATTTCAGACCATTAGGAAAGTTTGCCTTAATCAATCCTATACTGGTAATCCAGTAAATCTTTCACGAAGTAAGACACACGCTATAAAAATTCCATTAAATTTTAATGGCACAGTCTCTGATATTAACTTCAACAATGTTGAAGTTGAAGCTGACGCAGTCAAAGATGTAGTACTTAGTCTGATAAGCCCGACGGGCACGAAGGTTCGGCTTTTTAACCAGAACTGTGGTGTTACGCTGGATTTTCTCTGCAGCTTTGATGATGATGCCCCAATAGCATTAACTTGTCCTCCGACAATGGGTTTAAGAATGCAGCCATTTGAACCACTCAGGGCATTTAACGGACAATCACTATCTGGAGACTGGACATTTGAAGTAATTACGAACAGCTCTTTCAGTTCTGGAACCATCAGAAATTTTACATTACAGTATTGTGCGGAACTTAAACCCAACAATCCATTCAATGTGAATGGTGGACCACTGCGCCTTAATGTGGGTGAAACGAAATTAATTAATTCTTCTAGTCTTCTTTCGCAGGATAATGATAATACTCCTTCGCAACTTGTGTATACTCTGGTAAGCGCAACGCAAAAAGGTGATTTGTTGCTCAATTCAGTTAAATTGAGTATTGGCTCTACATTTACACAGAAGGATATAGACGATGGAAAATTAAGCTATCACCATACTGGTAGTATATCAGAAATTGACGAATTCAATTATACAGTTCAGGATGGTACTGGCGGCTGGTATGGTGTTTCATCTTTTGATATATTTATCGGTGCCGTTGCAACAAATGATCGTGAATTGGATAAAAAATGGCAGGTCTTTCCAAATCCAGGTTCTGGGCTTTTCCAGATTAACTTTACCGAGCCAATGGAAAAAAATACCTATCTGAGAGTAATAAATACGTCCGGTCAATTGGTCTTAAAACTGGATGTTTCCGGATCGAATGATAGCGTTCTGGATCTTAACAGTCTCAGCGATGGTGTATATATGCTTGCATTGAATAATCAAAATGGTGCTTCTGTTCGCAAGCTTATTATTGCACGGTAGACTAGGCTAATTGAAGTGGGTTCGTAAAGAACGGTAAAGTTTATATCTATTACTTATCGCTTTTGCACTATAAGTTTAGTAGAGGTCTTTATTATTGTTTATTTAACGATTTTAATGTTTCTGGAAGTTGTTTTAATGCAATGATTTCTCTAAACTTTTTCTTGGCTTCTTCTGCAGGTGCACCAAAATAAGTCTTTCCGTCTTCAAGGTTTTTTGAGACGCCAGCACCAGCTAGTACTGTAACGTTATTTCCAATTTCAAGGTTCTGGGTGATCCCGACCTGCCCATATAAGACCACATTATTGCCAATGATCGTTTTTCCTCCAATTCCAACCTGTGCTGCAAAGAGACAATTATTACCCACTATAACACCATGTCCAATATGTACCTGACAGTCAATTTTTGTACCCTGCCCGATGACTGTATCGCCACTTACCCCCTTATTGATTGTGCAACCTGCGCCTATTTCAACATGATCCTGAATAATAGTTCTGCCACATGATCTCCATTTGATAAATTGTCCATTCACTTTCTTATAGTAAAATGCATCACTACCAATAATAGTGCCTGCCTGGATTCTGCTGTTTTTGCCAATGACGGAATATTCTCCTATCGTTACGTGTGCGTCGATAATAGCGCCTTCACCGATAACGGCATAATGGGAAATATAGGCCGTTGGATGTACAATGGCTCCTGGGTGAATAACTGCGGTCGGACTAAGTTGAAAATTATCCTGTATTTCGGGTCTGAACCTTTTGACTAGCTTGTAATATATATCAAAAGGATCTGCGCATACCAGAAGCGTTTTGCCCAGAGGACAATCGATTTCCTTATTTATTAGTATAAATGTTGCTGCTGACGCAAGCGCTTTCTGATAGTATTTTTCAGAATCGACGAACATCAGATCACCGTATTTGACTTTGTGTATTTCATTAATCCCTTTGATCTTCTGAACGCTGTCGCCAAGGACTTTTAAATTATATTCATCAGCGATCTCATTTACATCCAAGTGTTTTGATAACCTCATTTTAAAAAATTAATGTGCTTCAAGCCAGTTTTTACCAATTCCGATGCCTACTTCAAGTGGCACCTTGAGTCCCGGGATTGCATTCCTCATTTCATAATCAATGATTTTTTTAACTTCATTAGTTTCTGATTCCAAAACATCAAATACCAATTCATCATGTACCTGAAGAATCATTTTACTTTTGAAATTTCTCTTTATTAAAACATGATGTATATTAATCATGGCAATTTTAATGAGATCTGCAGCGGTTCCCTGTATAGGTGTATTAATGGCAACACGCTCTGCATTCGATCGTGCGAGCGCGTTTCTGGAGGTTATGTCTCTGAGTATTCGCTTTCGCCCCAGCATTGTAGTAACATATCCTTTTTCGCCTGCTTCCTGTACAACTTTATTCATGTATTTCTTTAGGCCTTTATAGGTATCAAAATACTGGTCAATTAATTCCTTGGCTTCTGCTCTTGAAATTCCCAATTGGCGGCTGATATTGGTAGAGCCTGCTCCGTATAAAATGCTGAAATTAATCGTCTTTGCATTTCTTCGTTGATCTCCATTAACATCGGAATATGGTATATTATAAATACGTGCGGCTGTAGCTCTGTGTATGTCTTCATTTTTAATAAAAGAATCAAGCATCGCTGACTCATTACTTAGATCGGCAATCAGACGAAGTTCTATCTGGCTGTAATCTGCTGAAATTAGCACATGATTGCTGTCCCTTGGGATAAACGATTTTCTTATTTCCCGGCCTTCTTCATTTTTTATTGGGATGTTCTGTAAATTAGGGTTTTCACTTGCAAGCCTTCCCGTAGCGGCTCTTGCCTGGTTAAATGAACTGTGCACTCTTCCGGTTCGGGGATTGATCATTTGTGGCAGCGCGTCTACATATGTGGATTTTAGTTTGCTTAATTTCCGATATTCCAGAATTTCCCTTATAAGTTCATGCTCATCATATAATTCATTCAATTTTTCTTCATCGGTTGAGTATTGTTGCGTTGCTGTCTTTTTCCATTTATACGGTATTTTAAGTCGGTCAAAAAGAACTTCCCCAACTTGTTTGGGACTCGAAATATTAAACCGGACTCCAGCTATTTGGTAGATCTTTGCTTCTGTCTTCTCGATACCATGTCCCAGCACCTTACTGTAATCATTGAGAAAATCAGCATCAATACGAACTCCTTCATTTTCCATTGAAGCCAATACATTAATAAGTGGTAACTCAATATCTGTCATAACTGTTGACACTCCGAATTCCCTAATATCCTTATCCAACACCGGGTAGAGCTGCAGCACAATATCTGCATCTTCAGCCGCATATTCTTTTATCTTCTCAAGTTCTACATCTCTCATTGATCCTTGGCCTGAGCTTTTCTTGCCTATAAGGTCTTCAATGGGAACCATCCTGTAATTTAAGTATGACTCTGACAATATATCAAGCTTATGCCTGAGATCCGGTTCCAGAAGATAATGCGCGATCATGGTGTCAAATTTTACAACGGGTATGTTGATACCATATTGCATCATCATTAAAATATCGAATTTGATATTCTGACCAATAAAATTTTTTGTGTGGTCTTCAAGGTACTTTTTAAAGGGTTTTAATTGTTGGTGAGCTTTCTCTTGATTGGCATCTATAGGAACATAATATGCTTCTCCCTTTTGAAATGCAAATGACATACCCACGAGTTCTGCTTGTGTAGGGTCAATGCCGGTTGTCTCAGTATCGAAGGAAATTAGTTGGCTTTTTGCTAATTTTTCTTCCAATTCCTGCAGGTGTTGTGGGGTATTGACAAGAATATAGTGATGAGAGGTATTGGTTATATCTCTGTCGCTAACCTTATAATCTGTTTGATATGAATTTACTTTGGTTTCTTTCTCTGAAGTATCTTCATTGGAAAAAAGTTCATTATTCTTTTTTGTCCCCGTGACTACGATGGCTTCAGCAAGTGTCCTGAATTCCAGTTCTCTAAAAATTTCAACCAACTTGCTTCGGTTAAATTCTTCCACTCTGAAACTCTTTTCATCAAAAGTGACCGGAACATTGATATCAATCGTTGCAAGTCGTCTGCTCATTCGGGCCTGTTCCGCAAATTCCTGTATCTTCTCACTAAGCTTACCTTTGAGTTCTTTGGCATGACTAATAATATTCTCGATATTATCGTATTCCTGCAGCAGTTTTGCCGCAGTCTTTTCACCTACTCCAGGAACACCCGGGATATTGTCTACAGCGTCCCCCATAAGGCCTAAAAGGTCAATGACCTGATCAGTTCTGGCAATACCCCAGGACTCTGCAATTTCTTTTGGACCTAAAATCTCAATGCCGTTGCCTTGTCTGGATGGCTTATACATTAAAATATTATCCTCGACCAGTTGACCATAATCCTTGTCCGGGGTTACCATATAAACAGTAAATCCTTGTCGTGCTGCCTGTTTGGACAAAGTACCAATAACATCATCTGCTTCATAACCCTCCTTGGTTACAATTGGGATATTAAATGCTTCGATGATTTTAAAAATATAGGGCAGGCCGACGGTAATATCCTCCGGCTGAGCTTCTCGGTTTGCTTTGTATTCGGGAAATTCTTTATGCCTGAAGGTGGGTCCGGATAAATCAAAAGATACCGCAAGATGGGTTGGCTTTTGGTTCGTTATAATGTCCCATAGATATCTTGTAAACCCTGAAATTGCAGAAGTATTAAGTCCCTTGCTGTTGATCAACGGTCTTGTAATAAATGAATAGTGGGCTCTATATACTAATGCATGTCCATCCAGAAGGAAAAGCCTTTTCATTAACCTGATGTTGAAGGGCTAAGATATGGGTTTAGGTCATGCCCGTGCGAATTGTTATTGTGTTAAACAAAAATTCTGTTTGGACTTTATTTCAATGAGGGGTGTGCGTTTTATGTTATAATACATTGAATTTCAAACGATTATATCTAATTAGTTTTGGAGCACAAATTATTTCTAATTACTGCACTTCTTTCAGTAGCCGTTAGGTTTATTAAATCTAATTCCCCTTGTCTTCGATCTTTTTACCGCTTCGATAGAAGTCAATAGCCTCTTTTATTTTTTCAATTCTGTTTTCAGGGTCAGGGTGCGTTGATGCAAATTCGTCTTGTCTTTGTCCTCCGGAAGCTTGTTTTAATATCTCCATCACGCCAATCATTTGTTCAGGCTGATAGCCGGTCTCCAACATAAATCTGATTCCCAGGTTATCTGATTGAAGTTCCTGATCTCTACCGTATTTTAGACCAATAAGTGCTGCGATCTGTTGAGCGGCCTGAGCAGTTTGGTAATCACCGGCAGCAACGCCGACTGCCCCCGCAATTCCTTGTAAAAGTCCATCTTTTTGCATCCTTTCTCCGGCATGTCTTCCGATTACATGCCCGATTTCATGACCTAACACCCCTGCCAGTTGGTCCTTGTTTTGGAGCTTGTCAAATAGTGCTCGGGTTATAAATACTTGTCCTCCAGGCAATGCAAAGGCATTGATGGTATTGGGATCTGCGAGAAGATTGAACTCAAATTGATATGGCGTTTGGGAGGCAACACTGTTTTTGTACAAACTTTCCCCTACTTCCTGAACAATTGCTCTGGCTCTCTGGTCCGGGTCCAATCCGCCGTATTCTTTAATCATGGCAGGTTTCGATTCTAGACCCAATGCAATTTCTTCTTCCGGCGTGATGTTGACGTGTTGATATACACCCAGATATTCATTATATGATTTGGATGAACAATATTTAAAATATGATACTCCGGCCAACAAAAGACCAATGATTAAGGGTGTTCCGATTCGAAACAATCCTCCTGTCATTTGTCCGCTACCGTACCTTCCTTGGTATTGCGACTCATCTAAATTATTATGCATTTGCTTTTATTTATTGACAATTATTATATTCAATTTACGTTATAATTTCTTATAATCTGACTTATTATGTTACGATCTTTTGCTTGGTCATTATTAATACTTTATACACTCGGCCTTTCTTCATGTGTTAAAGATGATAATAATTCGACAATTAATCCTCTGATTTCTGTGGTTCATGCGGTAAATGACATTCCGGGATTCATTCAGATTCAGATCTCTGATTCAACAATTTTTCGGGAAAAAGTAGCATTTGGGCAGTCGGTCTCACCCAAATCTTTGCCTTCTGGCACTCATAGCATTACATATTTTGAATCTGTGATCAGTAATCCATTATTAGCCGCCTCATTGAATCTTGACGGTGGCAAAAACTATACGGCCTTTATATGTAATTCAAGGTTGGCCCCGGATCAGTTGATTATAGAAAATAATTATTCTCTGAAAGATTCAAATAATACTTCTTACAGATTCGTAAATATGATCCCTGGTATATCGCTTGATGTAAGTATTTCTGGTAATCCCACAGTCTATACGTTACCATTTAAAAACACCTCATCCTCTATTGAAAATTCAACATCCTCTGTTGCCGTTTTAGTACGAAAAACCGGAAGTACTTCGGCGTTACTTACCATCCCAAAACTTACTGGGGCAAAAAACAAACAATATCTAATCTATTTCTACGGGTCCTCTTCGTCTCCACAAGTCAATCTTTTTTCGGTTAAGTAAACACTAATCCTAGATTACTCTTATTTTCCTTTCCAGAGTCTGTTCGCCAATCCTTTATCAGGAATGCTGATACAGTAGCTGTTTCCTTCACTGATGAGATTATTGCTGATGTTAAAGTTACGGCGGGTATAATCCTGAAAATAAATGGAAACTGTATATAAATAACTATCCTGACACTTTACTGTGGTTTTGCTGTTATTCCAGTCTCTAATCAATTCCGTTACTAAAGCTTTACTGATCCTTTTAGCTTTTATTGGCTTAGCGGATTTTTGAAATGCTTTTATTTCTGCATAATCCACAAGATTAATGTCAATTGAATTTTTTTTCGGTGCTGGTTTAGATTGAGAATATATGTTGTCACTATAGATCATCCAAACAAACGATATAAAACAAATCTTAAATAAAAACTTGTATCTCATTTTTATTTTTTTTAATACCCATTAAATGTTGGTTTTCTTTTTTCTAAAAAAGCATTGATTCCTTCCTGAAAATCACTTGTAGCGCCGGCCATCTTTTGAAACTTCAATTCGGTTTCAAGTTGCATTTCCAGCGTATTTAGATAACTTTCTCTTACGACTTTTTTAATATACGCCAAAGCACGAGTTGGCATAATAGCTAATTTCTGTGCAAAGAGTTGTGTTTCTTCGATAAACTTTTCGTCTTCGACAATTTTGTAAATCAAACCAATTCTCCATGCCTCCTCTGCGTTAATAGGATCACCCGTCATCATCAACGCCATGGCATTCTGGGCGCCTACTATTCTCGGAAGAAAGAATGTCCCTCCGGAATCAGGTATCAATCCAATTTTACTAAAGGCCTGTATGAAACTGGCGGATCTTGAAGCAAGCACAATATCGCAAGCCAAAGCAATATTTGCCCCAGCCCCGGCAGCCACACCATTTACTGCTGCAATTACCGGTTTTTCACAATTGACTATAGCCCTGATAATCGGATTATAATGTTCATTGATTATTTTTTCGATAGTTGGACCATCTGGTGCTGTGACTTCTTTAAGATCCTGACCTGAACTGAATGCCTTGCCAGCCCCAGTTATTATTACTGCCCTGGTAGTGGCATCATCACTTACTTTTTTCAGTATTTCTTGCAACGCCAGAGACATTTCGCGGTTGAATCCATTGTAGACTTCAGGTCGATTGAGTACTATTGTCAATACTGCATTTTCCTGCCTGGTTATTACGGTTTCCATTTTACTTTTATTGCACGAAATTAGCGATATCCCTTATATGCTCAAAGTTAAGTTTTAAACTGAAACAAATCTGTTTCAAGTAAGGACGGTTTTCACTTTTGTATATTTCTGTAATGTTGATGCTGTTTATTATGGGTAAATAAATCTCAAAAAATTTTGGTACAATATTCAGTCCTATCCCGCCGCTGTACAACCATTTTGATTTTTCCCCACTACTAACCGGCTCAAGATATACAACATCAAAATAAGGTCTAAAGATTCTTCCTACCCATTTGACGGGTATGTCTGAAGAAATATTCATAGCCACAAGAAATTTATTTGTGTTCCCCAGGTTGTTTCTTTGTGCCAGGCCTGGCGCGATTTTCATTCCTCCCTGCACTATCTCGATCTGTTGAGACCATAATCCTGTTGTTGCGCTTCTTCCTAGAAAATTGTATTCGTTGGTATAGTCATGATATCCCTGAAAAGCAGAACCTGCAGTTCCACGTATAAAATGTTGGTCTGTTCTGACTGCTGCTGATTGTCTGTCACGCTCAGTATTAACTGGGAAAAAGCTCATTGCCCACCGAGCACTGAAATATCTTTTGCGGGACAGTCGCCAGTCATTTCTAAACTCTAAATCAGTCCTGACATACTGTGCCTGTTGATCCTGGATCGTTTTGTATTTTTCATAATATATGCTTGCATTAAACGCATGCGGAGATATAATCGATGGGTTAGAATAATAATAGCTTATTTTAGGTATAAAATATCGCTCCTTTACTATTGTCACTTTACCACTCTGCGGATCCTCATTTCTAACATTATCGATAATTGAAAAAACAGAAAACTTTAGTTTGGAGGTCGTAAGTTTGGTAAGACTTGTGCGGAATTGAATTGCTAAAAATGGCTCTGCCTGATAATATTGATTAAAATAATCCTGAAAACCGCGTTGGTAAGAATAATGCTTAACGTTGAGACCTATCTTAACAAAATCCAGAGCCCCTTTATTCAAATTGATCCTGTAATTTAAAGCGCCGCTTCCCGTAATCCTTGCTGTATTAAATGCATATTTTGGCGACAAACTCCAGAGCCAATTATTTCTTGGCAGAATTGGGCTTCTGAAAGTCATTCCTGCCATTAGTCCGTCATATCTATTCCAAAAGATCGAAGGATAAGCTAATATACCGGAATAGTACTTACTGTTATATAGTGCTTTTATTCCAAGTCGAACCGGTGGACATTTTTTAAATATACCTTTAGTCCTGAAATAATTGCCCTTCATATTATAATCAAAATACTGCCCGTCTTTGTCCAGAATAAAATAATCAATGTCATCTTTTTTAACATCAATTGTTTTTATTTTATCAAATCCATCAACCCAGGTTGAGTAGACTTCCCTGCTGTTACTTATCGCACTAAGCATGACCGGGGCTTTGATGTGTCCATCACTTTGAAGTGTTATACGATATTGGTCAGACTCTTGCTTAATTTTCTTTATTGAATAATCCGTTTTTTCATTTGAGCTCAACAATTCAAATAACCAATCCGCCCTATCGTTCACATGTTTTCTGAATATTGCATGGAGGTCCTCAGGATATGGGTGCTTAAAACTCCATACGGAATAATAATCCTTCATGATACTGTCCATTCTGCTTAAGCCTAGATAGGATTCGGCATATCTGAACAATGCTCCCGTCTTCCAATAAACATCCGTGCCGTAATTAAGAAAATTAAATCTTTCTGAGGTCTGTTCAGGAAACTGATCCAGGTTCAAATGATTTGAAATCTGATAAAATAATTCCGTTTCTGAGCCTATTGATAGTCTTTTGTAAAATTTTTCTAACCTGTCACCGAATAGGAAGTGGTTATCATAATATTTATCCATATACCTTTTCTCATAATAGGTATTTATTCCTTCATCCATCCACGGATGGTCTCTCTCATTGGTTGCCAGTGCTCCCTGAAGCCAGTTATGCCCCACTTCATGGGTGATTACTTGGTCAAGCTCTCGGGAAGAACCAACATCATTGATCACAGTAATCATAGGATATTCCATTCCTCCTCCCGCACTGAGCGCACTGTGCACTACGGATACTTGTGGCCAGGAATATTCACCGAGCACTTCTGAATAAAATTTAACCGCCCTGGAGGCAAAATGAGCTCCTTCCGGCCAATATTTACCAGTATTAAAATAGACCCATGCATTGATTTTCTTTCCAGACGGCAACGTGCATTCCTCTCGACTTACCATAAAAGCTTTATCCGCAAACCATGCAAAATCATGCACATTTTCAGCGACAAAATGTAGGGTTTTTCGATTATCAGTTTTTTTAACGACAAGACTGTTTTTATTATTTTTTAATGCTTCTTGTGTTTCAATTATTTTTTCCTCGAGAAAAGTCCACTCTGCAGAGTCCTGAAGCATTCCAGTGGCAGCAACCACATAATTTGAAGGTATATTGATTTCAACGTGGTAATTTCCAAAATCCGAGTAAAACTCTCCCTGGTCCAAATAAGGAAAAACATGCCATCCGGTTTTGTCATATACAGCCGGCTTTAAGTACCATTGTGTAATCTGATAAGTATTTCCAACATGCCCAAGTCTGCTGTAAGAGTTTGGAATCTTGAGATCAAAGCTTCCTTTGATTGTAATACTTTGTCCGGGTAACAATACTTGAGGAAGTTTCATCCAGGCCATATCTGGATTATTCTTAACAGGTTCCAGATATACCTCTTTGCCGTCTACTGTTATTTTACTCATTTTAAGCCACCCTCGATCCTGTTCCTGAGCAGCATAAAACTTCGTGTCACGGTTCAGTAGTTTCTGCTTTGCAAAAGCTGTTTTGTTATTAATATAGGCATTAGGGTACAGATGAAAGCCAAGCCTATCCAGCGCATCAGGACTGTTGTTATGATATGTCATTTCGATTTGACCATCCAGTTTATTGATTTCATCATTCAAGACAACATTTATTTTAAAATCTATCCTTTGCTGGAAATAGTCAGGTTGTGCCAATCCACTCTTTCCAATCAATAGAACGATGGATAATATTTGAAAAAGTTTTTCCATATAATAATTTATTGATGCATGTTATTTGGTCTCCTGAATTGATACTTTCCTGTAATACCTATTGGTTTCTGATTCGTATCATTTATCTCTGCAAACTCCACACACTCTATTTCATTGGTAAAAAATATTTCATTCTTTGGAGTATTAAACAAGCTAAGGAAGTCATTACCCGAGCGGCCATCCTGGTTGTCCCTTCTGCTCGGTATCAGGCTGCTTTTAACCCTGAATTCTCGAACTTCTCTTGAAGATAATACAAGATTTAGGTTGGCACCCAGAATGACCGGGTTCTCGATATGTTGCAGAATTCGCGAAAGGTCGTCCAGAAATACATTGATCCGCCTAAAGTCATTCATAGTGACCGGAGGCATTTCATTTACGACGACGACATTGATTGTTTTTCTTGCTGAGATGCCCATGCTTGTTAGCAATATTGGTCTGTTTTGAAGCTGAAGTGTATCGACGGATTCCAATTTAACCTTTGAAAACACCGCCTTCCCGAAGGCATCTGCACGGCTCAGTATTGCATGGTAAGGATATTTGCTCTTTAGCGCATTTAGCAGACTTATATACTCCGGAGATACTTCTTCAAGAAGCAAAATATCCGCGTTTAATGACAATATCTTTGCTTGGTTACTGTCTTCGTACCCTGTACTCAAACTTGGGTTTACAAAACTTAATGAAAAAACATCTCTGCTGGTCTCTTCCGCGTGACTAAATGAACTGTTATATGAATATAATAATAAAAACGCCAACAAACCTGAACAAATAAAAGCAGTATAAAGTAACTTTTCCAGATTCATAAACATGAAAACGATACCTAAAAATAGGCTTAGAAACATCCAGTGAACTGCATATTTTGAAATTTGCTTGGCTAAAAGATATTCTGGCGGAAATACAAATAATGCGCTGATTAGAATAATCAGAATGGCCGCTGTCCATTGAATATTCGATTCAATAACAATTTTTTCTTTCTCACGTAAGCCTCCTGTTTCTTGATCTGCTTTCATTTCATTTTCCTGAATCCACCGTTATCGACGTTTTGTAATGATCTGTTGTCCCGTCCGCATATACAAGAACTATGTCTAGAATATAATTTCCGCTGCGTACAATTTTGCCTTCAGAATCAAGTCCTGTCCAGGTAACACTTTCATTTGGACTAATTCTGTCCTGATAGACGATACTGACGAGGTTGCCTGTCGGATCATAGATCCTGATATTGCTTTTGCTATCCTTGGCCTGATGAAATTCAATTAACAGTATATCTCTGAACCCATCGTTGTTGGGACTTATCACTTTATTGGTTATCGTATAGGGTGTCACGTCATTATTTGCATTGATATCTATATTTTGACTGTTGCGAAGTCCCGGACTTCCATAAAATTTTGATTTTGCTGCTGAGGTCCAGTTTCTATTGTCATTGGATGGTCCAGATTCAATAATTTTCTCCAAGGCAACGCCTTCAACATTATTAATTAACGAATTATGCCATGAATTGAAATAGTGTACGCTGTCAATATCGATTATCGTGTCATGGTCTAGCTGACCTAGATGTATAAAGCCCTCATCATCATCCAATGGAACCATATTTCCATAGACTATTTTTGAATCATCATGGATTGGATATTCCTGCCTGATGTTATTGACATCTGCCGTTAATACAAGATAAGAGCGGGCTTCTATGTTTTTTCCGCAGGCAATCGGTGTCCAGTGATCTTCTTTAAGACTATTTTTTAAATAGAGATGTCCCGTAGTTAAGTCATTGTTGGTTTTATTGAATAATTCCAGATAATCAGCGCTTCCTGAATATGGATTAAATAGAATTTCATTAAAGCCAATATCTCCAGCCTTAGGTTGTTCGTTAATACCAAAGTCTGCGTCGATTTCATCTGTTGTATTTCCACTGCAATCCTTCAAAGAGCTCAGTCTAATGTGATATTTGAGATGATGCTCGAGTGGGCCGTTTAGCAGAATGACGACACTTTTTTCCTCAGGATTTTCAATCGAAATATGAGCAATACTGAGCATAGGTTCAAAAATATAAATATCCTTGCTCTTGCATGAATTTTTATCTATCGGCTCGTCAAAAATTAACCTGACTTCCCACTCACTAATTGGAGTTATTGAGACTAATTCAGGACCCTGTCTGTCTTCAGTAGTGTCTATTAATGAATTCTGCCGCCCGGGAGTGCCTCCAGCTGGATTTAGAGTACTTGACCAGACCAAATTACCCTTGCATGACTGATTCGGTTTGTTTAATTCCAGGCTGTACCCTCCTTGTTTTTTACTGTCGTCCGTATGCCAGTTGACCGAATATATGACTTTATCAAGTATTTCATCATTTCTATCATACAAATAGATTTCATCTCCCTCATTATTCAAGGATGGCATTGGTATTAATCCAATCGTTCTTCCAAAACTTTTAAAAGCGGATGTATCTTCACTTCTGCAAATAATAACAATTTGACCTGCTTCTATTTTACAGCCTGGAGATGATCCACTGACCGAACTGGCATCTCCAATACTTATGCCTGCGATGTTGATCGCGCGTTTTGATCTGTTCAGGATTTCAATGTACTCTTTCGCAGGAAGGCCTACTGCTGGTTCAGGGTCTGGCATAATTTCATTGATGACGAGATCTCCAACCCCGGGAAAGGGAATCAGATCATTGATAAAGATTTGGGTTTTTCTGACGGTGAGTAGATTGCCTTTGGTATCCTTAATTCCTGAATAGTTCATTTGATAAGCCTTCTCCTGTTCTAATACTTTTGCAAATTGAAGGTGAATTATCCGCTGACTTATAACAATAATTGAATCTGGTTCACCGATTGAATCTACATAATAGTTTTTTTTGTCTTTAATACTTTCTGGATCACAATCTTCATTAAACTCCAGAGCTATCTCTTTCTCTTCAACTACATTGATGTTACTAATTTCTGGTGGCGTAGTATCGACGGGAATCTTACCAGCCTGAATATCATCAAATAAAAATTTATCGGCACGGGTTGCCGTATAAATACATTGTATACCAAACCATCCTGTTGATGTCTTCAGAAAGGAACTGTCAGGGAGTGTCACCGTTTCTGTGTCATTGAAGTCCTTGCCATAATTGACTTCTATGAACCATTGCTCGTTTTTTCGTGTGCATTTGAACCTGAATAGGATCGGTTCAATTGCCATTCTCCCTGCTTCGCCTTGCCCAAGAAGTATTAATTGTCCAGGCCCAAAAGAAAATAATCGCCATCGATCCATATTACCATTCTCTCCGATTTCGACAAAATATCCACTGCTTGCGGCTGCCAGCATTGTGTCCTGCATCAGATAGAGCCTTAGTTTGTTGCTTGAGGACGGGGAAAATTGCAAATCTACAGTACATCGCCAGCTTGCCACTGTATCCAGTTCAATCCGCCTGTATATAGTACTTACTCCCGCCCCTGTGGCAACCAGTTGAAGCTTGCGTTCATAATTAATGATAAATTGGCTGGTGTCGCCGCTCCAGTTTTGCAAACTTCGGGATGTAAAGTCATCATACCACTGTGCATTGAGAGTATGGCAATAGAATAGAATGAGCATAACGCTCTTTAGGTGTTTCATATTTTTTGTGTTTATTAAGTGTAAACATAATTAACTTTGCGCAAGCAGATCCAGATTTTTCTGTCAGGTTTTTTATTTTAATCGAGAAGTTTATAATATTATAAGTGCTCAGGCTTTTGTGAATCTTGATGATATCCATAATTGTCTCTGAGTACCGTAATAGCCTTATTGCTCAAGGCTTTTGGTTATAGCAACTTCTTTGTGTCCTTGTTTGTCCGGTCATTCGATTAATAAAATTTTAAACCTTGTAATAGTCTGGATTTAATAACTGGTACATTTTTTATATGAAATTAGCTGTTGTCGGAGTAACTGGTCTGGTTGGTACGGAGATTCTTTCGGTGTTAGATGAGATGTCCTTTAAGGTGGATGAATTTCTACCGATCGCCTCTGCATCCTCAAAAGGGCGGTTACTGAATTGGCGGAACAGGGAATACGAAATACTAGATATCGAGGAAGCTGTAAGGCTTAAACCAGATATTGCTATTTTTTCTGCTGGCGGAGAAACAAGCTTAGCTTGGGCACCGAGATTTGCTGAAGTTGGCACTTTTGTAATTGACAACTCTTCCGCCTGGCGGATGAACTCAGATTGCCCTTTGGTGGTTCCCGAGATTAATGCTGATTGCATCTCAGACCAGACGCGGATCATTGCCAATCCCAATTGTAGCACGATTCAAATGGTCCTGGTTTTATGCCCTCTTCACAGGGCTTTTGGGATTGAACGGATTGTCGTTTCTACCTATCAGTCATTCACCGGTACTGGCATGAAAGCGGTCCGACAGTATGAAGCCGAAAAAAATGGTATTCCTGTGCCGGAACCACGGGCTTATAAGCATCCGATTTTTCAAAACTGCATTCCTCAATGTGACTCGTTTCTTGAAAATAACTATACCAAGGAGGAAATGAAATTAGTGCATGAAACACGTAAAATTCTTGGAAACAACGCACTCCGAATAACTGCAACAGCTGTTCGGGTCCCAGTATTCGGTGGTCACAGTGAATCCGTAAATGTACAGTTTAAGACACATCCTGAATTAACCAGGGTATATGAGCTTCTAAAATCATTTCCTGGCGTTGTAGTGCTAGACGACCCTGAAAACGCAGTTTACCCAACGCCATTAAATGCTCATAAAAAAAATGAGGTGTATGTTGGCCGAATTAGAAAAGATCTATCGGAAGAAAATGCCTTAAACCTTTGGATAACGGCAGATAATCTTAGAAAAGGAGCCGCAACCAATGCTGTCCAAATTGCTCAATACATTGTAGATCACCAATTTATATAACTAAAAATATCAATAGTTTCTTTTGCTGGGATTTTTTTTAAATTCTTGTAGTATTTTTAGGAAATGGTTTGATTTTTGTACAGACTGAGAACCAGCTCAACTCTTGAAAATTTTTCTGATTTAGATTGAATTTATACATACCACCGAAAAGCAGATTTAAGAAATGCGCACGAGATTAGTTGTTTGGGGCACTAACGCTGAAGACCAGAAGGTTCTGATTGGAATATCTTTACTGGCAGATGAAAATAAAATTGAACTGGTAGCTATTCCTGCAAGGGATTGCACAGAAGAGTTCTATAACCGGATGATGAATGAATGGCGTGAAGGAGCCGATCTTGAATTTCCCGAATCTGTTGAAAGAAGGTCCCTTGAACTAACCGTTTCTGAAAGTATTCTTCCGGAAGATTTCCGGGTTGAGCGTTCGGATGTTATCCAACGGGCTCAAATGGAATGGCACTTTCTGGTTTTGAGTACAAAACTCTATAGAAATTTTAAATCCGAACTGGAAGATGTTGCTCACAAAATTCGCCATCTCGAAGGATATGATAAAGCTACTTGGGATGACCTTAAAAGCCTCTGGGATTCAATTCAAAAACACAGTTTCGATAAAAACATCATCAGGGATCATGCCGATTCTTTGAGGGAGAAATCCAATGCGCTTTTTGAGGAACTGAAAAAACTTCGCTCTTCGGTTGAGCAAGAGTTGATCTCCAAAAGTTCTGCGATTCTTGAATCTTTCAATAGTAAAATTGAAGAAATCCACAACAGAATAAATACTGGCGGCGTGCTTAAGATCATTTTTGATGACCTTAAAAAAATTCAGGAAGAATTTCGGGGCCAGAACATGGTCAAAGAGGACAGAAATACTTTGATCAAAAAATTAGATCAGGCATTTAATGCTGTAAGAGACAAAAGATCCGGTGCTCCAGGAGGGCGACAGGATGGGGACAAGTCTCAGGGAGCCTCTGATCGTCTGAATGCCAGACTGGAAGGCCTTGATCAGGCTGTTAAAAAAATTGAGAAATCTATTGATTTTGATAAGAAAGATATTGATTTCGAAAACAAGAGAATCGCTAGTTCGACAGGGCAACTGGAGGCACAGATACGTGTTGCCAAAATTAAAATGATTGAAGATCGCATGAAATCTAAGCAAGAGAAGCTCGATGAACTCTTGAAAATAAAGAACAGCCTTCTTAAATCCTCGGAAGCGCTAAAAAAGAAAGAAGAAAAACGTCAACGAAAATTTGAAGAAAAGCAGTCGCAAAAACTTGAAGAAGAAAAAATTCGTGCAAAATACGAGGAGGCAGTTATTCAAAACCAGCAGGTTGATCCTGTAATAGAAGAAAAGCTTCTAAAAGCAGCTGAAGAAATAAAATCTGCTAAAAAATCAAGAAACAGAGATTCAGGCGTAAGCTCAGAGACGAATGTTCCCGTCACAGATATGGAAGCACCTGTAGCTCCTATGGAAGAAAATGTTGTTTATGATTCCTCTACAGAATCTGCACTCGATGAGCTAATAAATACTGCACTTGAAGAAACCAATAACGCAGAACCAACTACTGAAATGCACGAATCTGAGACAGGTGGTTCGGCAACGGACAATAGTGTCTCTGATAGTTCTCCGTCAAAAGAAGATTAGAATTACTACCTGTTCAATTACACTATTTTTCTCAAAAGTGCTTTTACTAGTAGTTGTACCTTGCGTTATAAGTTTTTACAATGCTTGTAAACTTTAAATGCATTTGCATTTTATTGAAAATTTGGCCCGAATTTTTGATTTGATTAGTTCGCCCAATGAACATGGCTTTTATTCCTTTGTCGAATTCTACAGAATCTGCTTCGGAAATAATTTAACTGAATTAGGCCTGTAAAATACGTAATAAATGCTTAACTTAGAGCAAATTATAAACAAGAAATGGAAAAAAAGTTTGATAGTTTGAGCATTTTTGAATTCCAAAAGTTATTTCCTGATGAAG
>JAIBCI010000077.1 GCA_019694255.1 Saprospiraceae bacterium | reverse complement strand
TTCAAAATAAAATTCTTTCTCTTATTCACATCTGGATATATTGCTTATATATTTATCCGTTATAACACTATCAGTATTATATGAAAAGCGTCGAAAAACCAGCGATAGCGGTGATTCGAGGCTTCCAGTGAATAGGTGTGGAGGTTGTCATTCAAACCTAGTTATTCTGGAGCGCCATTTATGCCGAGAATCATCCGTGGTTTTGCGAAGCAAAAATCGCCTTTTTTTCGACAAGTCTTTTTGTTACTTTTTGGCCACAAAAAGTAAGTGGAGATTGATTGAACGAACAATCAACACTTAGACTTCGCCATTAGCATCCAGCGAATTGCTCAGCGGACTCTGACCACACAATGGCTTTCTTCCTTTCTTTTGTTCCGCCAAAAGAAAGGAAGCCAAAGAAAAGCTCGCGGCTGGGCGGCAAAATCAATGGTCAGCGGTCAATGGTCAATGGTCAATTTCACAATGAGTCTTTGAATAATACAACGTATTTACACTTATGCTATGATCAGCCGTTTAATAATCTGTTCAAAAAATCTATTTTTTAATCACTGCTCTATAAAATGCAATTTTTAATGCGCATTAATTAATAATATATGTGATTTATTCTTTACTATTTGGTACTTTCTCCTTATTCTGTCTGACAAAACCGCGCAGCCAACGCCGCAAATCAATGGTTAATAGTCAGTGGGTAGTAGTCAATTACTGAAAAGGCCATTAAAAAAAATGAAATTAATCCTATATTTTTATTTAGTTTCAATTCTTAAAATATTTTTTCTTTGAACAAATGCTGTATAGAATGCTATTTAGTATTTCGAAATGTATGACAAGCGGCAAAATAATAAAAGCGTCGAAAAACCAGCGATAGCGGTGATTCGAGGCTGCCAGTGAATAGCTGTGGAGTATTTCATTCAAACCTAGTTATCCTGGAGCGCCATTTATGCCGAGAATCATCCGTGGTTTTGCGAAGCAAAAATCGCCTTTTTTCGACAAGTCTTTTTGTTACTTTTTGGCCACAAAAAGTAAGAGAAATTGATTGAACGAACAATCAACGCTTTGACGTCGCCAATAGCATCCAGCGAATTGTTCAGCGAGCACAGATCGCTCATTTGCTTTCTTCCTTTCTTTTGTTCCGCCAAAAGAAAGGAAGCCAAAGAAAAGCTCGCGGCTGGGCGGCAAAATCAATGGTCAGCGGTCAATGGTCAATTTCACAATGAGTCTTTGAATAATACAACGTATTTACACTTATGCTATGATCAGCCGTTTAATAATCTGTTCAAAAAATCTATTTTTTAATCACTGCTCTATAAAATGCAATTTTTAATGCGCATTAATTAATAATATATGTGATTTATTCTTTACTATTTGGTACTTTCTCCTTATTCTGTCTGACAAAACCGCGCAGCCAACGCCGCAAATCAATGGTTAATAGTCAGTGGGTAGTAGTCAATGACAGAAAAGGCCATTAAAAAAAATGAAATTAATCCTATATTTTTATTTAGTTCCAATTCTTAAAATATATTTTCTTTGAACCACTGCTATATAAAATGCTATTTTATTACGAATTGTCTATATACAATATGTCTCGCTCTTTACTATTTGCTAAATACGCTTGTTCTGCCTGGATGGAAGTTGCAATCTGGGCATTGAAACAATCGTCAGGAGTGCGTGATCAGGAATTAGTAGCCAATGGTCAAAATTGTTTTAATTATTACTAATTTTGTGACGATAAATCATTTGAATAGGAAATTTCACCCCGAAGAAAAATATCCGGAATACAAATGTGTCATTTGAAAGCATCACTGCTAAAAACAATAAGATAATCATTCCGTCCTCTATGATGTGGAATCTAAAAAATACCTGGAATATAATCGTCACAACAAAAATCTATTTACTCGCCCTGGCTATTTTTTCATTTTTCAGAGTGATTCTGTTTGCCAATGAAATTGATCGTATTGACCATACGGTGCCGGTATCCGACATCCTTTATTCCTTTATCATGGGTATTCGGTTTGATATTGTGATCAGTGGATACATCATACTCTTACCATACTTACTATTTACAATTTATCATCTTTTTTTTAGAGTCCACATTTTTAAAAAAATAAGTTTCTACTGGCTATTCATATTTTTTTCACTGGCTTTCCTGGTAGCCTCAGCGGATATACCTTATTTCAAACAATTTTTTGCGAGATTTTCGGTCACTGCTTTTGAATGGGCAGACAGTCCTGCATTTGTTCTGAAAATGATTGCAGAAGAACCTCGCTATTGGCTCTATATTATTCCTTATATTTTTTCAATAGTGCTATTTTATAAAGTCTTAAGAAAAATTGTATATACTGAGAATAACGAACCCACAAAGCGCAAATTATGGTTGAAGTCATCGTTATCGCTCCTGTTCCTGTTCATTATTTTTATTGGCATCAGAGGCCGGTTGGATGAAAAATCACCGATCCGGATAGGCACTGCTTATTTCTGCAACAACCCGTTCTTGAATCAGCTGGGACTCAATCCAAATTTTACTTTGATTCGTAGCTTTTTGGATCAAATGAAGGAAGAGAATAAACCCATCGTATTGATGGAGGATAGCCTAGCACTGGCCAACGTTCAAAAATACCTGAATGTCAAAAGTATTAACGGAGAATTTCCGATTCAAAGAACACAGCAAGATATCGATTCCATTCCTGATTCGACCAATATTGTGATTGTGATCATGGAGAGCATGAGTGCGGCCAAGATGGGCCTGCATGGCAACAAGGACAACCTGACTCCTTTTCTGGACAGTATGGCCCGATCAGGATATTATTTTGAAAACGCCTATACAGCGGGAATACATACATTCAATGGAATTTTTAGCACCATCTTTTCCTATCCGGCCTTGTTCAAACAGCATCCGATGAAGGAAAGTGCTATTCACAAATATCACGGGATTGCCACCGCTACAAAAAAACGGGGTTATTCATCGATTTATTTCACAACGCATGACGGTCAGTTTGATAATGTTGAGGGATTTCTGTTGGCCAATGATTTTGAAAAAGTAATTTCCAAAAAGGATTATCCGGCGGATAAAGTTAAGACCACCCTGGGAGTGCCTGATGATTTTATGTTCGAATTCGCGATACCCGTTCTCAACAAATTGCATCAAAAGGGCAAACCCTTTCTTTCCGTATTTATGACGGCGAGTGATCACGGACCCTATTATATTCCGGAATACTTTCAGCCCAAAAATACCGAAATCAAAAAACAGATCGTGGAGTATGCCGATTTTTCATTGAAAAAATTCATCGAATTATCCTCCCTTCAGCCCTGGTACCAAAACACCTTGTTTGTTTTTATCGCCGACCATGGCGCACCCCTGTCTGCATTGTATGATCTATCGCTGGATTACAATCACGCGCCGCTCATCTTCTACCAGCCGAATCTCATCCCGGAAGGTAAGGTGTTCTCAAAAATGGCCGGCCAAATCGATGTCTACCCAAGCATCATGGGATTACTTAAAATTCCTTTTGACAACAATACCTTGGGCATTAATCTTTTCAATGAAGAGCGCCCCTACATTTATTTTAATGCAGACGACAAGTACGGAGTGATCGATCAGACCTGGCTGCTGATAGTGAAACGTGATCATACCGGTGGATTGTACAAGTATTCAGAAAAGGATCTCACAAATTACGAAAAACAATATCCTGCTATGGTGAAGCAGATGAAAGAATACGCTGAATCCAATCTGCAGACATTTCAATATCTGGTAAAAAAACAAAAAATATAAAGACACATTGCAACATCGTTTTGATTTTCATACATCATAACAACCACTGATTTAGCCCCTGTTCATTTACTCCCTCACTGTGCAAGATACGTCTAGCGTATGGCTACCCTTAAAGCAGGGTACAATGCGCCGAGAAAAATGGATTTTTTGTATACGTCGGATCAATGTTCATATATAAATATGCCAAAGGCTTGGATGGTCAGGAAGAAAATTTATTTTTGTAGCCGAATCGCTCATTTTTTAAAATGCAATGTGAAGTAATAAAGAATATTGACTTGTATTAACCAAAACAAACTGACTGACCTATGAATCCATCAACAAAAAAAGTGCTGAAATGGACAGGCATCATCCTGGGATCTATTCTATTACTCGCCATCATATTGGGTATTTATATTTATACGATTATTCCCAAACCCATTGGCGCTCCGGTAAAACTTCAGGAAGCCCTGTTTGCCAGGCCGGCGCAAGCCTTCCCCATGGAAGGCAAATATATTTACAAATCAGCCACTGAACTTGCTGCCATGATTCGTCATCGCGAAGCGACAGCGGTCGAGGTAGTGACTGAATTTCTCAACAACATCCGAAACAACAATTATAAATACAATGCCCTGATCTGGATTCGTGCGGAAGAGGCATTGCAAGATGCGCAGCGGGCAGACCAGATGGTTGCGGACGGCGACACGATGAATCATCCGCTGCTTGGTGTTCCGGTCACCATCAAGGAGATGTATTGGGTGAAGGGCTCGCCATCCACGCTCAACGCCAAAATGTATGGTTTTACGGCACCGGATGACGCGACGGTCGTCAAGCAATTAAAATCCGCCGGAGCGGTTGTACTCGGCACGACAAATGTACCCTTTATGCTCATGGATTATCAGACCCAGGGAGAGGTGTACCCGACCGCCAGTAATCCATACGATACCAGCCGAACACCCGGTGGCAGCACCGGTGGCGGTGCGGCAGCGCTCGCGGCGGGGTTTAGCACTTTGGAATTGGGAAGTGACTTGGGCGGAAGCATTCGCATACCTTCTGCTTTCTGTGGTTTATATGGTTTAAAAACTACCTTGGGCGCCATCAATATGACTGAAGGCACTAGTCCCGACACAACCATCAAGTATTCGCGTTTTGCATGTGCATCCGCGGGGCCTCTGGCGCGTACAGCTGCGGACTTACAGTTACTGTGGGAGGTGCTCAAGTCCACACCCATGGACAAAAAATTTCAGCAACCCATTCAATGGCTGCCCGCCAGTCAAAAAAATCTCAGCGATTATAAAATTGCCTGGATGGATGATTGGAAACATGGTGCTAAGACGGCAGAAGCAAGCGCTGATGTCAAAAAAGCTTTGACCCAATGGACGGATTCCCTGCGTGCCCATGGTGTTCATGTTGAAAAAACAGCACCGGACTTATACGATGAGATGGAAAAATGCTTCTTTGGTTCATTCGCCGCGATGATGGCTGAAAACCAACCCTGGTTAATCAGAAAGTTCATTGCGATGGATTTGAGCAAGTGGAATGCGGATGGCAAAAATGAAAATTTCCAGGCAGCACTGGATGCGTTGAATGATGCATCAGACACCCAATGGAACAAATCTGTCGCGCTACGCCAATCACTGGTTGCGAAATGGGATGCGTTTTTCAAACAATTTGATTTTTTCGTATGTCCCGTCGCGTATGGTGAGGCCATTAAAAAATGTCCTTCCTTTAGCACACTTCAGTTGCCCGATGGCAAATCCATGTCGTACGCCAGCTATTTCCCTTTTACCACCATATTCAACGGAACAGGACATCCCTGTCTGACGATTCCGTTGGGTCTCAATACCGAAGGCTTACCAATTGGCGTGCAAATCGTCGGGCCTTACTATGCTGAAGATGAAATGTTGCACTTTGCCCAACTCGTCACCCCGCTCATCAAAGGATTTGTTCAACCTTCCAAATAGAAATTGCATGACAACCACAGACGAACAAAAAGAAAAACAACTGATTCGTATCATTACCTGGAGTTTTTATATTTCAGTTCTTGCAGCAGTCATCAGTTGGTTTTTTGCCCCTGATTTTTCGGTAGACCCTCCCAAAATGGATGAGATCGGCTTACTGCTGGGACAACTGCAAACCTCACTGGTAATCTTGGGTTGCACCGCGCTGGGCATCAAGCTGACCGAAGAGAAAAAGACGCTCGCTTCCATAGGATTTACCATGATGGCCATCACGCAGGGAGTCATTTTTGTGCTGTATGTGGTAGCTCCGGAACCCTCCAAAGAAAATTTGGACGAGGTCTACAAACTGTTTACCGCCACGATTTTTCTCCTTGTACCGAGTATGTCGTTGATTGCATTCTATTCTGACTTTCCCCGTTGGGTCAATATTCTTGGCATGGTCGCAATTCTTCCCTGGATCGGTGAGATCAGCTTGTACTTCGCATCACACAAACTCTCCGATACCGTGGGCATGATGGATTTTGGAGGACAATTATTGATGAATAGCACCGTATGTTCTTGGGCTTATTTTACCTGGAAAAATCGTTCTGAGTCTTCTGACGAACTCAACAACGAAAAAGCTTTTTGAAATTGAAGCGATGTTTTCCTATTTAACTATGTACAAAAAATGTTAAAATATAAAACACCGGTTGCGGTCTTTTATAAAAATACCCTTGCAATAATAACTTGAACTTACATAATAATAAAATATAAATTTCAGATTATTTTTCAAGAAAGCTAAAACAAGCTATCGAGGTTATTACAGTTAAAAGCCGTTATGTGATGGCTTTTCAAATATAATTGATAATTCATCATTACCAGTTTATTTTCCAGTCACCATTTTGAAGTCGTTATTTTTTTCGAGTTTTTTCTGACTAAGATTTAAAGCAAAAACTACTTTTCTAAATTGTTTCTATTGCTCAAAAATTGTCGTCTCAACATTCCACTAAACATTAGTAATGAAATTATAATCGAAGATCTGTGATTGTAAAATTCTGACGATTTGTTTGTTAAAGCAATAACTAATATTAAAAGGTTTGCAATTGTAATTAGAAATAAAACGGCTAAAATGATTCTTTTCATGTTTATTTCAGGCTTTTTAAAGGCTTAGTTTCTACTTAATGCGAAGTTAAAATTACTATCACATAACAGCTCTCGGCTTTGCGAAGAACCGGATTTCGGAGCACAAAAGTTCAATCTAAGAACTGCACTTGAACCAACCACAAAACGTATCCGTCCAATAAACTGCCTATATGCCTGGAATAGAACAGGTAATAGCTTTGCGAGAAATAGGAAAATGATGACAAAGCAAGAGATTGAACTTCTTAGAGAGGAGTTAGCTGGCAGTGCGCTGA
>JAIBCI010000122.1 GCA_019694255.1 Saprospiraceae bacterium | reverse complement strand
ATGAATTTAGATGGTGTTCAGATTATACTTCAAAGCCGCTTTTCTCCGCAAAAAAAAAGGGAAAGGTTTGCACCTTTCCCTGGAGAATAACTTAATTGATGTCTCTTACCCCTTTGGAGCTGGAGCTGCATCAGACTTAGTTGCGCCGGCTTTCGCAGGCATTTTCTTTGGTGCAGTTGCTGCATCAGACTTAGCGCCTTTTCCACGACAAGCAGATGTGCACTTGTGACCTTTTTCACCGTGTGCATAAACGTGCTTACCATCCTTGCAGCTTGCAGAGCAAACGTGATCTCTACCCATTTCCGTGCTAGCAGCAGGAGTGGTCGTTGAAGGAGGTGGTGTTTGACGGGCTGGACCAGAAGTAGCCTTGTCAGATGGTGTAGTCGGCTTTTCAGCTTTTTTCTCCGTCCTGGTTGGTGCAGGAGCAGTAGATGTTGAAGAAGGATTCTGAGCCTGAACCATAGAAGCTCCAAAAATCAGAACCAGTGCGAACATTAGTTTTTTCATAATTAATAAGTTTAATTGAAGTCTCAATATTAGTAATTGATTATCGCTTAGAAATTAAAATATTTGTTAATTAGACTCATTTTCTAAAAATCTTAACCAAATCATTAGTTTTGAAAGTGGGCTTCTACATCATCCAGCTCTAATAAGTGTAATTACGAATTGTCTAAAGGCAGTGTTGAGGGTGAATAATTATCAAATTATTTGTTTTGGCACGAACACAACCGATCATGCAGGTCAAAGATCTTTATGTTTTAATTGAAGCATATCTTTGCTTGTTGTACAAATATGCAGAAAAACCCACATAAATACATTCCCACCGCATTTCGCCTCAAGCGCTATGGAAGGTATTGGTGTTATTTTTTGATTGTATTGACCGGATCTTGCCTGGGTCGAAAAACGACCCCGACACCCGATTTAAAAACAATGTCATCTGTTTTTACCGAGATTTACTACCTCAGAGCGGCTTTCGAGACGCTTCCATCAGGCGTGCGTGACAGCATGCTCAATCATTATAAGTCTGAAGTTCTCAGAAAATATGGCATGACCGACTCAGCTTTTGAACACCAGATCGCCTTGTACAATGCCAACCCTTCTGCTTTGCAGGCGCTGGAAGAAGAAGTCAGCAGGATACTTCGTGAGCATATCAATTCTGATTCCACCAGAGTAGCCAATGGCACAACAGCGAAGGATACAATGAATTAATAATTTGGTAACCCGGAAGCTTGAACGCTTACCGTCAATTCTCTATTTTTGTTATGTGAGCAACGAAAAATATATAGCCAGGGTGCTGATCGTGGACGATGAAGTGGATACACTTGAGTTTCTTGAATACAATCTTCGCAACAAGGGTTACGAGGTAAGGTCGGCTGCAAATGGAAACAAGGCATTTGAAATATTGAAGTCATTTCAGCCTGATATCATTCTGCTGGATTATATGATGCCCGAAATGGATGGCATGGAATTTTTAAAGAAATTCAGAAAAATTAACCCTGCCAACCAATGCCTGGTTGCCTTTCTGACCGCCAAAAACACGGATGAGACACAGATTGAAAGTCTTGAACTGGGTGCTGATGATTTTATTGCCAAGCCCATCAAACCGAACGTCCTGGCCAGCCGAATGTCGGCATTGCTTCGAAGGCGCCAGGAATATTCTAAGCTAAGTCAGAATGATGATATCCGCTTTGAGGATGTCGTCATCAATCCTGAATCATTTTCAGTCACTGTTGGGAATGAAGTCATCGCTTTTCCCAGAAAGGAGTTTCAACTTCTATATTTGCTGGCGGAAAAACCGGGAAGAGTGTTTCGGCGAGAGGAGATTCTTCAGGCGATTTGGGGAGATGACGTTCTGGTGGGAGAACGAACTGTAGATGTGCATATCCGTAAGATCCGCGAAAAGCTCAAGGACCGTTTTATTAAAACGATCAAAGGCATTGGTTACAAACTCGAATTCTGAATTCAGTCCAGGCACAAATCTGAATCAGCTATCGCTACTCACGGCATTGGCCATAGCCATGCTGACATTCCTCATTTTGTTGCTTCTTATTGCGCTGCATATTTTAAAAATAGATACCTCTGTACCCTTTCTGCTCTTTCCAGTTCAGTTGATTATCAGTTTTGTATTGATGCGGTGGGCCCTGTTACAGTATGTCAGAAGAAGACTAAAGGCCCTGTATAAATTGATCAATACAGGCGGTGGGCTGAATAATATAGAAAATGGCAAAGACATGGATTCAACAGCCTTGTTTGATCTCGCCGAGAAAGATGTCGAAAACTGGCTTCGCAAAAAAAATGATGAGCAGGTGGCCATGATCGAAATGGAAAACTACCGGCGCGAATACATCGGAAATGTATCCCACGAATTAAAGACTCCGATTTTCAATCTTCAGGGTTTTATACAGACCCTCATCCATGGCGGAATCCATGATAATGAAGTAAATATGCGTTTCCTCAATAAAGCTTTGTCAAATGCTGAACGCCTCCAGACGATTGTAGAAGATCTGGAAGCCATTTCGAAACTCGAATCTGGACAGCATGGGGCCGAAATGATTCCATTCGACATCCGCACACTCTCTCAGGAAATTTTTGAAGACCTCTCGACACGTGCGGATGAAAAGAATATTAAACTTACCTACAAATCCGATGAGACACATCCAATGATCGTATTGGGTGACCGTGATCAGATCCGGCTGGCAATTACCAATCTTGTGCAAAATGCAATCAAGTATGGAAGGGAGTCGGGTTTTGTTAAGATCAGAACCTATGACGCAGATGGTCGTATTCTCATTGAAGTTGCCGATAATGGTATTGGGATTCCAGAGGAATCCTTACCCAAGGTGTTCGAGCGGTTTTACCGTGTGGATAAGGGACGATCAAGAGATATGGGTGGCAGCGGACTTGGACTTTCTATTGTGCGGCATATCATTGAGAATCACGGACAGACTATTTCTGTAAGAAGTAAGGTGGGAGAAGGAAGTGTATTTAGTTTTACACTGGAATCAGCTACGAACGGTTGACATCTCTTTTTATGTTGACACTGGCTGCAGAACCTTGAATCGCATTGAGCTTCATCATCATACTGTCCCGCGTCGCAAAATAATTGGACAACAACGATGTAGGGAGCGGATCACCGGAAGGAAATCTAAGCTTTCTATGGTCAACCTGAACGCCGTTCTTCCAAAACCTGAAACAAACATGAGGTCCGGTTGCAAGCCCTGTCTGTCCTACATAACCAATGACCTGTCCCTGTGAGACATTCGCACCTGAACGTATACCTGACGCAAATCTGGACATGTGCAAATACTGCGTTTCATAAGTCTGGTTATGCCTAATCTTAACAAAATTGCCATTGCCGCTGGTATAACTCGCTGCAGTAACAACACCGTTACCCACGGCCATAATTGGTGTACCCACAGGCGCAGCATAATCAGTTCCAAAATGAGGTCTTGAAAATTTGAGCACCGGATGAAATCTCATTCTTGAAAAACCTGAACTGATCCTGCTAAAGCGAACCGGTGCCTGAAGGAAACTTTTGCGAAGAGGCCTTCCATTGACATCGTAATAATCAGTTTTTCCGTTGACCTCATAGAGAAATGCGTGATGTTCTGTACTTCCTGTATTGAAGTAGGCTGCGAGTAATTTGCCCTCCGATGAAGGCTTGCCCTCAATCCATGAACGGTCAAAGATGAGTTTAAAAGAGGAACCTTCCTGAACATGCAGAAAATCCACACTTGTCGCCAACGCGTCTTCCATCTGGTCAATGATAACCATCGAAACGCCGGCATCTTCCAACGCCTGCCAAAGCGATGATGTAATGGTGCCGGCTGCCGATTCGCGACGGAGCTCTTTTTGCTTTTCAATCAGCATCGGGCATTGTTTACCCGAGAGGTCACAGACTACACTGCGTGCATTGTCCAGCTCGTAAACGAGATAATCGGGATGAAAACATTCATTTGTACTGACCAGGGTGTATGTCGAGCCACTTCTTATGTTGCGCATATTGATCGCGCCGTCGAGGTTGCGCATCACTGAACCAACTTTTTCCTGCGACAATCCAAGGTCTTTTAATAGATCAGGAAATAATTGTCCAGGCTTAATCTTCTTTTCTGTAAAACTGAATAACCTTTCATCAAATCCGAATTTTCCTAAGGTTGCCGGGGCACAAGATTCCTTTTCGCTCGTTATACGCTTACCGAATCCGGAATTTACGAGGAAATGAAGAAGAAAACCATTAAGAAACAGTAAAACTGCAAAGGATAGGGCGTAGAGTGACTTCCTGAGAAACGTTGATACTACCATCTGCTGTCTTGAATGAATGAAAAGTGGAGAGACAAAGATAGCCACTAAGACCCTAACAGTCAAATCAATTTGCCCAAATCACACAATCATCAAATTTATTTAACATATAATATATGTTTACAATATTTAAAATACTTATATACAATTACTTACAAAATAATTTTAGGTTAGTTTTTTACATAAACTGTTGGCCAATTTGTGTTAAAGTTTAGGTCCAACGGAGTTTCATTAAAGTCCCTGGCCTTGCCCTTCAGTGTTTATCTTTGCAGAAAACAAGAACATACGCTGATTTCAAATATAAGTAATTGATAGACAATATTTTATACAATATCCATGGGCGCTTGAGACGTTTGCATTTTCCACTGACGATGGGTATTATAAACTTAAGTCCGGATTCATTCTTCAATACGTCTGCAGATCTCAATGTCACCGACGCAGTCAAAAGGGCAGAAAAACACATTCTTGAGGGTGCGGCAATGCTTGACCTGGGTGCAATCTCGACAAGACCAGGTGCACGTATTATCAGCCCGGAGGAAGAAATGGATAAATTGTTACCGGCTTTTAGAGAGATCAGATCCATGTCCAAAGAAACGCTGATCTCGATTGATACGGTGCATAGTATAACTGCCCACAAACTGCTTGATCTGGGAGCAGACATGATTAATGATATTAGTGCCGGAACTTACTGCCAGGACATGCCCGGGATCATTGCGCAATACAACGTCCCGATGATTGCCATGCACATGCGGGGTACGCCCGCAACCATGCAGAAGGAGGACTATGCACCGTATATGAATGTTACTGCCGAGGTACTTCAGTTCTTTAGTGCAAAAATCAATCATCTGAATGAGCATGGCATCACACAGATCATTGTGGATCCGGGTTTTGGATTTAGCAAGAAAATGAATGACAACTACACTTTACTCCGTCAACTGGAATTTTTTCGTATTCTTGACCGACCACTGCTTATCGGAATATCCCGCAAATCAATGATCTATAAACTTCTGGAAACTGACCCGGGGCAGGCTCTTAACGGAACCCTGGCCGCACAGACAATTGCCCTGATCAAAGGAGCTGATATACTTCGGGTTCATGACGTTGGACCGGCAATGGAAGTTATAAAAATATTTACCCGAACACATCATTATGATAAATTTTAGTTATTATTTATAACCAGCCAAAGAAAAGAGCGAAATAAACTGTTTAAACTATTGAATGACTGAGCAAAAAAAGAAAAACAGGATTAGCAGAAGCCTCCTCAGGTTGGTGATCATGCTCAAGCGGCTGATGCAGACGGCAGCGCTAATTCTATTATTGCTGGTCATTGCTTTCTTCTTGCTGAATTCGTCCCAGTTTCTTAATTGGTCCAAATCGCGTATTATAGGTCTTCTCAGTTCAACACTGGATAATAAAATTGAATACAGTCAGCTTGACTTTAATTTCTTTCGTGGCATTGAAATTGAGAATCTGGTTCTTTATGATCACCATGAAGATACATTAATCTACTCAGACAAAATCAGTATTAGTTTTTCCAAAAGTCTGATGAGCCTACTGAAGCGTGAGTTATCTTTTAGAACCATGCTGGCAGAAAATATATATGTCAACATTCGCACTTATCAGGGAGAGAATGACAGCAATGTGGAAATTTTCCTCCGCCAATTTCAAAATAAAAATAGTTCGGGTAACGCGCATTTCGAATTTAATATTTCAGCAGCGGATTTGCACGATGCCAAAGTTGTCCTGACTGATGACAATACCGGCAACAAAGACCTGATTTCCACGATGCGCATTCAGGCTGCTGTCCGGCGCATGGATCTTCTTGCCAAAATAATCATTGTGGATCGCATAGACATCACGGATCCGGTTATTTCCCTGGTCAGAACTGGCAATATAATAAAAACAAAACATGAGATCAGTGAAGTATGCACTGATTCGACATGCATTGACCCGATGTTGATGCTCTGTGAACAAATCAACATCAGCAATGGACAATTTTCTTTAGATAACATCAATGTCCCCAAAGACACCCTCAGCATCCCCCACTTTAACCCAAAGAGATTTCAATTATCCGGAATTGACTTGAAGCTAAACCAACTTTTTAACGAAGCAGCCTTGTTTACCGCAGCAGGAATGAATGCCTCTATGCGAATCAATGACCATCTGGACCTCAACACATTGCAATTCAAAGATCTTTTGGTAAAACCAGGAGAGGTGAGCATCACCAATTTTAAAATTCTTACAGAAAACTCCAGAATAGGTGATAGCCTCTATTTACATTACTCCAATGATACTGCTTCCGACTGGAAAGAGAACTCTTTTGTGGATTTCAATTTAAGGGATTCACGCATCAGTGCCGGAGATCTACTTTATTTCATTCCCGCCCTCAACAAAAATAAATATCTCAATACAAACCAGGATCTTCAGGCTGAAGTTGCAGCGCATCTTGCTGGCAGAATCAGTAGCCTGAAAGCGTTTGATTTGGCTGTTGACATACCGAACAAGCTTGAATTCAAAGGCGATGCATTTACAAGAAACATTACTTCAAGAGGAGAAGAGCTTCTCAATCTAAAAATACAGCACCTGCTGAGCAACTCTGATTTTATTCAGCGACTGATCCCTTCATTGGACAAAGTAAAAGTTTTCAGACAACTCGGTCAGTTTAAGTACTCCGGACGATTTGACGGATACATGGAAGATTTCGTAAGCTACGGAACCTTTATTTCTGATCTGGGCGTATTCAAATCAGATATCCGCCTAAATCTGAGACCCGGTGCTGAGAAGGCTACTTGGTCCGGATCACTTCAATTACAGGATTTCAATCTGGGGGCACTCATACAGTCAAAAGATCTCGGCATTGTGAGTATGAAGGCTGACATTCATAATGGGATTGGACTTCATATCGACCGCATGAGCGCCGAAATGAAAGGAGATATTCAGTACTTGAGTTTTAAAAATTACGGCTACCAAAATATTCATCTCGATGCGACAGTGAATAAAAATCTATTTGACGGAATAGCCTTAATAAAAGACAAAAACCTTGATTGCTCCTTTAAGGGTAAAATAGCGGGACTGAATAATGTACCAAAGCTGACTTTCTCTGCAAATATCAGTAAAATTGATCTCAAAGCACTTAACCTTGGGGACAAACCCTTTATTCTTTCGGGCCTTGTCAATGCCGATATCACAGACCTCGACCTTAACAAAATCCAGGGTTCATTGCAAATTGAAAAAGGCCTGCTTTATGACTACGAAAAAAATCATGTCCTGCAATTGGGCAATGCGAGCTTTATTCAAAACCTTCAGTCTGGTGAATACAGAACTACACTCAGATCCGATTTTGTAAACCTCGACGCACAAGGTGTGTACAAGGCCAAAAGTCTTTACGATCAGCTCATGAGTTTTATGCGCAACACTTACCCGGATATATTTTCTGACCTGGGATTGAAATTCAATGAAACTTCTGAACCTGTCAAACTAGTGGCTAAAATCGAACTAAGAGAACTTAACAGAATTGCAGGATTTTTTGATATCGACTTGCGAGCCAACAGTCTTTCCGGAAAACTGGCCATTGATGGCCACGAACAGATAATTAGCGCGGATATTCAAGGTAGCTATATTCGCTTTGGCAATGTTCAGCTAAAGGATATGATTGGAACCGTCAGCGGACAAAGCGGTGTGTTGGAGACGCGCATTCTAGGCTCATCGGTAAGTATCAATAACAAATCCTATTCCGGTAATGTAGACTTTGAATCACGCTATGAAAACAATGTAATGCACTTCACATTCAGAGCCATGGACTCCCTCAATAAGAAAGAAATGTATCACCTAAGAATTGGTTCAGTCAAAAGCGGCAATCTTAAAAAATTCTATTTGGAAGGGGAAGACCTATTGATAGCTGGCACAAGGTGGAATTATAATGAAGTCTCAAGTCTTGAATTAGGTAAGGATTACATCGCCATGCATGAATTTGAATTGTTTGATTCCGCCAGTACCATACGGATTGCGGACTTGAACAATAAAGGTATTCGTTTGGATGCAAGATCTTTCGACCTGTCAATGATCAACGGATTACTGAAGAGCGGATCACTGACTTTTACGGGCCTTTTCGATCTCAGCTTGGATATCAAAGATATTTTTCATTTTAAGGGTGTGGAAGGTCAGCTTGATATTCTCAATATGCGAATCAACAAAGTTAGCTATGGTCGTTTTGATATTGATTTTGCCATGGAAGATCCTGATCGCCCGTTGAGCGTCAAAATCAATAATAACTTTAAGGAGACCAGTATCAATATGATCGGTACACTGAATATTCCATTGACCAAAAGTTATAACTTGCCTCGTTATGATTTCGATCTCAAAGGAACCGCTAAGGGATTTCAATTGTATTTTCTGGAATCGTTTATCGCAAGTATTTCTGCTACAAAAGGGACTCTAACAGGACCTATCCGTATTTTCCGTGAAAACAAAAAGATTTACATGGAAGGTGAATGCGTGGCAGAAGATGGGTCAACAAAAATAAATTACCTCAATACGACATATACCTTTAATCGTCAAAAGATTCGCTTTAACCGTGATTTAATCGTTTTTGACAATAATGTAATTTATGATGAATTGGGAAATCCTATAACTGCCAATGGAATAATTCGCCAGGATAATCTGACTTACTTCGATCTTGATGTCAATATCCGCTCTCGGAAAGCACTTGTGCTCAATACAAGCAAGTCAGATAATATTTACTACTATGGTTATGGGATGATGAACTTCGAGTGTTCATTCCAGGGACTAACCAGTAAGATGGATATGAATTTCAAGGGTCGTTCTGAAAAAGGTAGCAAATTTGTTATTCCCGTACGCTACGACCAGGAATCAAAAGACACCAAATTCATTCGTTTCCGAAGCCAGGATACGATTATCAGTTCAACACCTTCCCCTGTTGTAATCAAAGGGCTTAATATTCGGATGGATATAGAGGTTACAGAAGATTGTGAAATGTCAATCATCTTTGATGAGAAAAACGGAGATATATTGCGAGGTAATGGTAGCGGAAATATTCAAGTTGCCGCTTTGCGAGACAATACCTTTGACATCAAAGGCAACTATGAGATCAGCGCTGGACAGTATTTGTTTACGCTGATGAATTTTGTAAACAAACCATTCCGGATTAAAAAAGGTGGCACCATTATATGGACAGGAGATCCCCTCAACGCCGATATCAACCTTGAAGCAAGCTATGATGGAATCTATATAAGCCCTTCCGCTCTGATCGAAGAATATACCATCAGTGACCCAACGATTCAGAACAGGGCTCGCGAAAGAACCAAACTTGACTTGTCAATGTTACTGAGAGGTTCGTTGTTGCAACCCGATATTAACTTCCGCATTAGCTTCCCGGAAGTCAACGGAAGCATTCGCAATCTTGTAGATACTAAAATAAAATTCCTTGAGCAAAATCCGGAACAGATGAACCAACAGGTCGCCAGTCTGATTCTGTTTAGGACATTTATTAACACCAATTCTGGGCTGAATTTTCAATCTGGTGTACAAAAAACAACAGCCAATACATTGACTGAATTTCTTACCAATCAGGCTTCATTGTTTTTTTCCAGCCTTTTAACCGACTTATACCAAAACGTCGGGTTCATTTCAGGTGTGGACTTCAATGTTAACTATGATATCAACAGAACAGTAGCCGGAACTCAAACCAATGCCAGCGAACTGGTATTCAATGTAAGGCATCGTCTGTGGAATGATCAATGGGCAGTCTCGATTGGCGCGAACTATGGCAATAGCTCCGCATTTAACCCGAGCAACAGCTATTTTAATCCAGAATCCATTATCGAATGGAATACACCAGTAACAGGTCTCAAAGTAAGAGTCTATTATAAAGGAACTGATGGCATCGATGGAACCCGACATCGCGCGGGCACCGGCGTTAGCTATCGAAGGGAATTCAACAGTTTTTCAGATTTTAAAAAAGGTTTGCGTGAACAAAAAGTCAGCTCAGGAGCAATCCAGTAGGCTGATCATGGCCAGTTGTTATCCGGATTCTGCATTACAGGATATGGATTATATTCAAATACTTCGCCTGATCTCTCATAATGCAGTCGGAATTCAAGCCAAATCGAATATCGAAAACCGCGGCGTCCTGGCAGATGTGAATGAAATAAAAAAAATGCATGATGAGTTGGAACAGTTTATTTTCCTTCAAAGACTGGAACCACTTAACCTCATCCCTTATGAAGATCTTTCTACCATACTCCGCAATCTGGCGATTGAAGGTTATATCCTGGATGTAGATTCCATTCTGGCAGTCAGAGATGTTATGCAGAATGCGATCGTCGTCCGCGATGCAATCGTGAAGACCCCAATTGAATTGACATTCGCATTACGCGGTCAATTACAATACCTGGAGAATCTTCAAATGCTATTATCGAGGATCATACGCACTTTTGCCCCGGACAATTCCGTCAGAGATGATGCATCCCCGGAACTTTCACAGATCAGGAAAAAAATCAAGTCAAGAGAGTCAGAAATCTATAAAAGTTTTAAAAAAATTATTGCAACGCTGAGGCCCAAAGGAATCCTTGCCGAAGGAGAAGAAAGCATCCGCAACGGGCGACTGGTACTTCGCGTACTGGCAGAACATCGAAGAGCATTGGAAGGTATTATCCATGACGAATCTGAAGCAGGAAGAACGGTATTTATAGAACCCAGAGAGCTTGTCGAAATAAATAACGACATTTTTGAATTGCAGCATGAAGAGCGCAAAGAAATTCAGAAGATACTTCGTGCGCTTTGCCAGTCTATGAGACCACACACTGAAGAAATCATTACCGCAGAAAAACTGCTGATACACTGGGACGAATTAAGGGCCAAGTCAATTCTTATGGAACAGCTTGAGGCGACACGACCGATGTTGAATAATGAACATAAAATACAACTGCGCAATGCCCGCCATCCATTGCTTTTTCTAAAATTAGCGGAACAAAAGCGAAAGCCGGTACCGTGCTCTTTCTATTTGAAGGATAAGAACCGCATCATGTTAATCTCGGGTCCTAACGCTGGCGGGAAATCCATTACGCTTAAGACATTTGGACTACTACAACTCATGTGCCAAAGCGGTTTGTTCGTAACTACAGATAAAGGATCAGAATGGCATGTGTTTAGCAAAATTATGGTGGACATCGGCGATCACCAGTCAATGGATGATGAACTGAGCACCTACAGCGCCAGACTTTACAATATGAGGCTTTTTCTGGAAAACGCAGATGACAACAGCGCCATTTTTGCTGATGAATTCGGTAGCGGCACGGAACCACAATTGGGCGCAGCCATAGCAGAAGCCGTACTGGATGCATTTAACCGGAGAAAAGTATTTGGCATGATCAACACCCATTACAGCAGTCTCAAAGCATATGCACATAAAAACGATGGTCTGGTTAATGCCGCAATGATCTTCGATGAAAAAAATCTTCAACCTACTTTCCAACTATCGGTTGGAAGGCCAGGCAGCTCTTACGCACTCGAAATCGCAGAAAAAATTAAACTGCCCCGTGACATCCTTGAATACTCCCGAAAAAAAGCTGGGGACCAAACTGTCAGTTTTGAACAACTACTGAGTACGCTGGACAAGGAAGTAAGCCGGCTTCAATCTGAGGTCGAGCAATACCGCAACAAGCAAAAAGATCTGGACAAACTAATACAGAATTACACCCAGGCAAACAAACAATACGAATACAAAAAACTGAAATTACGCCTGGAGCAAAAACAGTTTGAAATTCACCAGAAATCCGGAAAGCAAAAGGAACTGGAAAAATATGTAAAAGAACTACGCCTGATCCAAAGCGCAGAAGCAGCAGAGAAGGAAGCTGCGAGAAAACGAAAAGAACTGGAAGCTGAAGCAGATTCTTTTGTGCAGATGAATCACCAGTTGCACAGCATGACCTTGGGCGAGCACAATCCACCTCGGGACATTCGACCAGGTGACACTGTCAAAATGATTTTTAGCGGCATGACCGGTAAAGTCATTAAAGCTGAGAAAGGAAAACTATACGTTCAGACAGACAATATGACCTTCAGTATGAAACCCGAAGAATTATTGAGGATGGATAATCTTGTGGAAACAAGGAACACCCCTTCGGTCAACAATGTCCTTGAAAGACAAGGTGCAGCATTCAGCCCAGTACTGGATATACGCGGAATGCGGCTGCATGAAGCAGAAGAGAAAATTGACCTCTATATGGATAGAGCATTACTGGCCAATGTATCGAGAGTTCATATTGTGCATGGTATTGGAAACGGGATCCTCAAGCGACATTTGGCGCAAATGCTTCGCAGACTTAGCTTTGTAAGTCGTTTTTACCATCCCGAAGATGACGGAGGCCAGGGTACTACAGTGATCGAATTCAAATAATGTCTATCACACATTATCCAATGTTTTAAATAACCTATTGGCATTCATAGAAGATTCACAAAGAATGCCAAAATAATTACCAATGATCATTGAAGTGATATTGATCATTCTGCCTTCAATTTAATACACAAGTTAGTTTTTCAAAAGCCGTAAGAAATTACAAAGAACATCTTCTTCAAAAAGACCTCAGAAATGCTTATAAGTTTTAGTATATAATTTTTTTAAGCTGAGGATAATAAGACTTTTATTCATGCGCCCTCCCCAACCCATCAGAATTTTGTGGAATCAATCGAATATTCCTCAGAACAAGATCATTTACATCCAGAAAAACCTCCTGCTTACTGAACAAATTCGCCAACAAATTATTTTTATCATAAATATTCACATTTATGAAACAATTCATTTTAATAATCAGTCTTTTGACTGTCATATCAAAAAGCATCCTGGCCCAGGCACCATACAAATTACCGGATCTGGGATATGCCTACAACGCCCTGGAACCCTACATCGATTCGACGACAATGTATATTCACCTCAACAAGCATCACAATGCTTATGTCAATAACCTGAATAATGCATTAAAAGGTACCAACGGCGAAAATTTAAAAATAACAGAGTTGCTGGCCGAAATTTCTAAGTACAGTGATGCCATCCGCAACAACGCTGGCGGTCATTACAATCATTCTCTTTTCTGGACTATTCTGACGCCTAAAAAAAATACAGCTCCTGATAAGGAGCTAATGGAAGCCATCAACACATCTTTTACAAGTTTGGATAGCTTGCGAACATTGATGAACAAGGCGGCTTCCATGAGATTTGGTTCGGGATGGGCATGGCTATACATTGATCAAAATAAAAAACTCGCCGTGGGATCTTCTCCAAATCAGGATAATCCGTTGATGGATGCATCCCCGATACACGGCACACCGATTCTTGGAATCGACGTTTGGGAACATGCGTATTACCTCAAATACCAAAATCGCCGCGGTGATTACCTTTCCGCTATCTGGAATGTAATCAACTGGGAAGAGGTGACCAGAAGATATCACGAGGTGATCCCGAAAGCCAAAGGCAAATTTGATGACTGGCCGGAGATAATATCATTCCACGAAGTGCTGGCGTCAACATTTCATCCTGCAGAAGAAGGCGACTTCAGTGCAATCCGCAATCGCAGTGGCGAACTGAGTTCAAAAGCATCTGCATTGGCGACTTCCAAAATTCCGGCTCAGTTTAATAAAAAGGAGGTTATCGATGTACTTTCTAAATTGTCATCAACCACGAAAGCGTTGGATAAGCTTGTACACAAAAAATCATCCGATAAAACACTTATGAAATCCCTGACAGCAGTACACGATAGTTTTCATCAGATCGTCGAAAGATGTAAATGATCCTGTCAAAAATAACCTAAAAAAAAGCCACTGTTGATTGCGGTGGCTTTTTTATGCGATCCTCAGACCATTGCTCACGGGAAGATCAGTTGTAAGCAGGGTGACGCCTTGAGCGTCCCCGATGACACCAAGCACCAAACACTCGGATTCAAATGGCCCTATTTTTTTTACGGGAAAATTTACTACCGCAATAATACGTTTTCCAACAAGGTTCTCAGGAGTGTATAAATTGGTAATCTGTGCACTCGATTTTTTTATTCCAAATTCTCCAAAATCAATACTTAAGCGGTAAGCAGGTTTTCTGGCCTCCGGAAATTCGTCAGCCTGGATGATTGTTCCTACCCTCATCTCTATTTTTTCGAAATCAGACCATTGGATCAGTTGTTCCATCAGTGGTCTGTGGAATCATTTTTAATGGATTCGTTGAGCTCATAGTCCATATGGCAGACAGGGCACTTGCCAGGATGATCTGATCCTGATCCTTCGCAGTGCATCGGACAAATGTATTTGGATGTATACTCTGGACCGGTAATTTCTTGTTTTTTCATTATCGGTCTTTCGGCTTCCTTCGTCTCAGGATTTTGCTTACAGGAATACGGTAGTATACAAATGACAATCAGTGAAAGAACAACTGAAATTTTTTTCATATTCATTTTATGTAATAATTTTAATTGTATTTTTTCAGAGGGGCATATGGCTGCTCGCTTGAAGAAGTTTGTACTAATAAGCTTTGGCAAATAGTACGCGACGGCTAGATGGCTTCCCGGTGAGAATGCAACGTCCGTTTTCAATTAAGTCATTATCCATGGGTATACATCGGATCGTCGCCTTTGTCTTTTCTTTGATCAGGTCCTCTGTTTCTCCGCTACCATCCCAGTGTGCATAAACAAATCCCTGATTCTCGTTCATGATCTGCTCGAATTCTTCCCAGTTGTCAACAAAATTTGTTTTCTGTGTGCGTCGCTCAACTGCCCTATCAAATAGATTTTGTTGAATCATATTCAATAGACCTATTGAATAGGAAGCCGCTTGATCAACGGGAACGGAGGTCTTCTCCTTTGTATCCCTCCGTGCAATTTCCACAACAGATTGCTCCAGATCACGGGCACCAATACCAATTCTGATGGGCACACCTTTCAATTCGTGTTCGGCAAACTTAAATCCAGGTCTGTTTTTTTCATCAAGATCATAACGCACCCGAATACCCTGTTCGCGAAGCTCCTTCATGATTTTTTCCGCGGCGTCATTTATTTCTGCCGATGGCTTGGGAATTGGAACAATGATTACCTGAACAGGTGCAAGCTTTGGAGGCAAAACAAGTCCGTCATCATCGGAATGACTCATCACAAGTGCCCCGATAAGACGTGTCGAAACGCCCCAAGATGTGGCATAGACATATTCTTCCCGGTTTTGGTCTGTGAGAAACTTAACCTCAAAAGCTTTGGCAAAATTCTGTCCCAAATAATGTGAAGTGCCAGCTTGCAGTGCCTTGCCATCTTGCATCATCGCCTCGATCGTATAGGTTTCTTCTGCTCCTGCAAAACGTTCGTTGGCAGTTTTTGCTCCTTTAATTACAGGCATCGCCATAAAATCTTCAGCAAATCTTGTGTAGACCTCATGCATCTTTAGCGCCTCTTCAATGGCTTCCTGCGCGGTGGCATGCGCTGTATGCCCTTCCTGCCAGAGAAATTCGGCGGTTCGCAAAAACGGCCTCGTACGCATTTCCCAACGCACGACATTGGCCCATTGATTAATCAGAATCGGAAGGTCCCGGTAAGACTGAATCCAGTCTCGGTAAGTATTCCAAATAATCGCTTCACTGGTCGGTCTCACTACAAGTTCCTCTTCGAGACGGGCATCAGGATCAACCATTAATTTACCTTTTGCCGCGGGGTCATTTTTCAGGCGGTAATGGGTTACAACCGCACACTCCTTGGCAAAGCCTTCAGCGTTTTTTTCTTCAGCTTCAAAAAGACTTTTAGGTACAAACAACGGGAAATAGGCATTTACGTGTCCGGTGTCTTTAAACATCTTGTCCAGTGTACCTTGCATATTTTCCCAAAGGGCGTATCCGTGCGGTTTAATCACCATGCAGCCTCTGACTGCTGACTGATCCGCCAAACCGGACTGGTATACAAGGTCGTTATACCACTGTGAATAATCTTTTTCTCTGGGGCAAATAACTTTGGCCATATTAAGATTCAATTAACGATGAGGCATTAAACTCCGGGGATTTTTTAAAGTCTTCAAAATGTTAAGATTGTTAAGAAACAAGTTTAACTAAATCAGCCGGGACTTTAATCCAATTTTAACGAAGACCGACGGCAAAAGTAATAAATTGCACTTGAAATGAAATTTATATCAAATTCTCTCAAATCACTGAATATGCAAAACAACGCTTTGGTTCTTGCTTTTATTCTGGTTCTGGGACTTCAGTCTGTTAGGGCCCAATACGATGATGTATATTACGATCCGGGTAAAGTCTACAATAAGAATGAAGACACTCCCCCTGCTGCGGAACCTACATATTCTTATTCAAGCAAAAACTACAACCCGCAGTACGATCGGGCTGAGACTGAATACGACACAACGGAATACGACGATGCCACATTGAATGATGAAGACTATGATTATTACTATTCATCAAGGATCCGAAGATTCCACCACAACTATTACGCGCCAGATTTTTATGATCCATTCTATGCGGATGCATTTTATTATGATCCTTATTACGACCCTTACATGGTTCGTGACATTTATGCTTATTCGGGGGGATACAGAGATTACTGGTACTACCGCAGATGGCACAATTGGTACACTTTCCATCCTAGTTACTGGAACAGCTGGAATTGGTATTATGGTTACAGTCCTTTTGGCCCTGTGTGGACTTTTAATAATTTCTATAACCCCTGGTATTATAATTATTACAGCGGTTGGTATGATCCCTGGTATGGCTATGGCTACGGCTGGGGTGGACGTTGCGGTTGGTATGACAGAAGTCGCTACGGGTGGTATAACTACGGCAATTATAACGGACATTATGCCAGCAACAACCCCAAGGGTACTTATTACGGAAGCCGCAGAGGCGGCCTGACACATACATCAAAATACGGTCCGGTCAGGTTGGGCAATGACAACCCGTCAAAAGGAGGACTCGACCGGAGCACCAGATGGACCCCGGAAAGACATCATAATGATCGGGTTATTACCCGACCTGAGAAGCAGGATGGCTTCAAACCAGCCCCGGATCGCAATGCTAATCCTGACAGTAGGCAATATCGAAATCCGGATCAACAAGGCGGAAGACCGGAAGTTAGACCTGACCGTTCTGAGCGTTTCAGAAAATCTGATCAAAACCAAGGAACTTCACCAGAACGAAAAAGGCAGAATTACAGCGAACCATCGCAGCAAAATAATCAATCAATAAACCCCCCAACTCCTTCGAGAAGTGAGTCGATACCTTCGCAACCTCGCAAGAGATCATTTGGTGGTCTGTTTGGAAGCAGTGACGGAAGTAATTCAGCTGGTGAGCATTCCGCGCCGAGTCAACATAGCCAGGTGAGAGAATTTCGCTCATCACCCAAACGTGAAAGCGCTTTCGGTGGTGGACATTCTGGCGGCTTTTCTCCATCATCATCAAGTGGCTCTTCTGGAAGATCGTTTGGTGGCGGTTCCGGAGGGTCTCATGGCGCTTCATTTGGCGGTCGACGGAGATAACATTTCAAACAACAGTACGAACTGATTTTATTACCACCTAATTTAAATTTATTCATGGAAAGCAATTCTCTGAGGTTTTGTCTCTTTGTTTCATTTTTCATCTTCACGGGTGAGGCGGTAATGAACGGTCAGAGTAGCAGTGATGCACTGCGATATGCTGATCCTAGAGTATTGGGTACTGCCAGAGTGCTCGGTACAGGATCAGCGTTTGGGGCCGTGGGTGCAGACCAGGGATCGATTGGCATAAATCCTGCAGGATTGGCCCTATTTCGAAAATCTGATCTTAGTGTTGGGTTGTTTCACGACAACCTCACAGGTGAGTATGCACTTCAAGGTGCATCCAACAATTCAAGCGGTCCGCTGCAGGAAAGAAGAACCAACCTCGCCAATTTGGGTATGGTATTTGCGTCCAGGCCATCCAGGGGCAATTGGGTTTCTTCTAATTTTTACATCGGTTACAATAATACCGCAAGCTTTCAACAGCATGTAGAATTTAGCGGCGTAAGTGATGGAAGCATACTTCACCGTTTTCTTGAAAATGCCAGGGACCCAGCCTATCAAGACGGAAGAGGTCTGCCTTCAGACCAACTGGATGAATTCGAATCTAAACTCGCCTATGAGACGGGTGCTTTATTTGATATCAGCAATGATTCCACAAGGATTTTTTATTCCAACGACCTGATTGAACACCTCCATGAGAATATTCCCAAGTCGGGGGTGTATCAACAATCCGGCAGACAAAGCAACCTCAGTCTAAGTTATGCAGCCAACTACCGTGAAAAACTTATGATTGGTCTCAGCCTAGATTTTATCTCTGCGAATTTTAAACTTGATAAGCAATATTCAGAATACGCCAGTAGCCAAAGTTTAAATCCTTTTATAGATCTTCGATTCTCAGATTTTTTAGCAACTGATGTCAATGGTGTCAAAGGAAATATAGGTCTGATATACAAACCATTTAACAGTATTCGATTTGGGTTATCATGGCATACACCATCTGTTTTGCGTTTGCAGGATAAGTTCAATACCAGTCTGACGTATCGCTTTTTGGGGCAATCATCGATCGAGCAATATTCAAGCAGCTCACCGGATGGAATTTTTGACTATCGGCTGATCGTTCCTTCAAGATGGATCTTTTCAACTGCATTTATTAAAAGCTTCGGGCTAGTAAGTATAGACCTTGATTATTTCAGTCCGAATCAAACGAGATTTAAATTTACGGATGGAATAGATCTCGACTACCAGGATCAGCTGAATGCGGACATCCGTAAACAATACAAATCGGTTATACAAACAAGGCTTGGATTGGAAATTCCAATCGGTCATCTGAGATTGCGTGCTGGCAGTGGCTTTATTCCTTCACCTTATAAGAATGACAATGAAATCAGAAATTCCTGGAGTGGAGGGCTAGGTTATCGCGGACACAGCTTTTATTTGGATCTAGGATATACAACGCTACCGTACAAGGAAGCTCTGGTACCATTTAGTACTGGCAACTCAGACTTCAATAATGACGGCAGACCTGACGCAGTCGAATCTGTCGTTCAGTCAAAATTGCATCAGCAACACTGGATTCTAACCATGGGATTCAGGTTTTAATACAGCGCCTGTTAGAATTTACAAAGTAATTATTGTTCTTTAACGCACAAAGCATTATTAAGACTGACACCGGTCTCTACCATGTGTGAATTGGCCGAATTAACCTCAAAGCTCCATTGCTGCAAAACCTGTAATGGTTTACTGATCTCATTCAAAACCTGGTTGTTAAACATGGCATCGTCGATTTGGTATAACTTATTGAAATAACGTTGCACTAAATCAAAGTGAGATTTTAACGCTTCACGGGCTTCATTCAGGATTTTATTTTTTTCTGCTGCGAATACGTTGAGTTGCTTTCCACTTGCGGCGATCTCGTCACATCCGTATTCTTCATTTAATGGCAGAAAATCAGGATTCACCGCGGCAATTTTTTTGTGGTAAGCGCTCCAGATTTTCTTAAGAGTGTCAGCCTGAAGCGTCATATAGTTCATGAACTGTTGTGCTGTACTGTCTGTACTTGGATTGTAGTTGACTGAAAAACTATTCGTTTCAGCGCGCTGGTCTATTTTCTCAAGATATGAGTCAATCATGTCCCCGAATTTTTTGATTTCTCCGGCGGGCTCCCATGACTTAACCCGTTTAAATTCACGGCCGTCCAACAGCGTCTCAGAAGTGGTAATCAGTTTGCACCCGAGAAAAGCTTTGCCAATCGTAGGTGGAATCAGCGGTGCCTGATCCAGCATTTTGACAACATTAAACTGAGCAACAAGATTGGGCATCCACAATAATGCGATCCCAAGTAAAACATGATATTTAGATGATCCTGCCATTGTCAGGACAAACTTAAATGAATTTATTAAGATTACAGTCAGTTGAATCTTCTCATTGATCTTGTCGGAAAAGATTCTGAAATAAGCAACTACCCATAAAATAAAAAGGCCGGATTCTCATCCGGCCTTTGATATTATTACTGGTCCTGATTAATAGACCCAGAGGTCATGTTCAAAATCAAGCAGTTTGTTCTTAATACGTTCTGATTCCAGCAAAAGCTTAACGCCATCATCTTCACCTTTGTAGATATCGGTTAAACGGATATCCTGCACATTGGATTCTTTGAAGATATAGCTAGAAAAGAATCTTCCGTCGAAAACATCTCCCCAGGTTCCCGGAGCGATATCATTCTTATCATTGAAAACTCTCTCTTTGGCAAGAACCTTGCGGGCTTCCGGATAATAAATCCAGAACATTGGACCTTCGTACTTCACCAACCCTGTATTCTCATCGATTTCAGCCTTGATCGGGGCGACACCAAGAATCCTGCAGTTTAACCTGCTGCTCTCCTTATCGAAGAACCAGATCTCTTTCACCCTGTAAGTCTTGATATCATTAAAATCGATGTCGTTTTTAACAATTTTCAATTCAGAGGTGTAGGTATCAGGATTGTATACTTCCTGCGTATCAATGCGGTGAAGCATTTTTTCAAGTTCTTCAGCTTTCAAAGGTTTTTTAAAGTTATCCTCACCGAAGATCTTTATATCGCCTTTTTCCGCAGCTTCCTTCAGGATTACAAAGAAAGGTCTGTTAGGTTCCATGAACGGTTGATTCATTTTCTCCCGGGTATCAATTACCCTCCAGATTCTTTTTTGCCAAACGATATCCGCTTCGCGGATCGGTTCGTAAGCCAATACTCTTTGCTCCATGACCGCCTTGCGGTCAATAATGTCATCCATATAACCGGAAGTGTCTTCCAGTATAGAGGACTCTGTAATAGTCTCATCCATCCCCTGTGCGCTGACGCCCAACAGACCGACGAAAGTGAGAAGTCCGAGAAAATAATACCTTAAATTGGTCATAGCTAAAGATAATATTGATTACTTAATAAGGAATGTCATATCATTCAGGTCACGTCCTGCCTGGTCACCCGGACAACGTGCCTTGATATCTTCAAAAATGTAACGATCGCCTGGTTTTGCTTTTTGGATGAGTGCATTGACATCACCACCAAATCGGCCACCTGCATCATTCAGCTTGATCTCGGGGTCCTGACGTGGCGCAACGCGGACACAACGGAATCCCATAATCTGGCATTTGGCATCAAAATCAAATCCCTCCAGTGTTGGAATAATTCCCTGCTGCGCCTTGAAAGTTCCGTTTGGCATAGTACCACCTTTTTTATCAGAAAGGGCTGGTACCGGCGTAGGGATACGCTTGGCGCGGAATTTGAAGCTGGTGTTGGTCAATCCACCACCACTTAGTGTAATGCTACATTCACCCTGCTGGGTTACTTTGCAGATAAAATTACCACCGCCTTGAGGTGTAAGACTTATACCGGCTCCGGAGGCATCAACTTTCAGCTGTGCGGAAGGAACACCAGCGGCAGATATCGATACAGGGTTATCCACACCGATATAGAATACGTTCATTTTGGTAGCGGATACGCTACAAGAACGCTCTCCGACTTCGTATTCGAAATCCTTTTTAAAAGTCTGTGTTTCGCCTGTTACAGGATTTGTCATACTAACTACAGCGTTGTACTTCTTCAGACCTACTTCACCTGCTGTTGCTGACCATTTGGCTACCCCATTTTGATCAACTGGGAGGTTAGCTCCGTTTACGCTGATACGAATACCTGTATTGGAAGCCGCCGAAGCAGAAGCGGACATGAATACTTCCGTCTCAAACTTCTCTCCTTTAATCACATAGGATTTTGCGGGTGCGGATACCACTGTGAATTTATCCAATACTACAGTTTTGTCTGTACCAACCTTTGAAAGAAGGTAATTCAGGACTGCGTTTTCAGATGATTTACCGTCATTGATGAATTTAGTGAAAATTGGCTGGATCGCACCTAAAGGCATTTGTCTGAAAGTGTATTCTTCCCATGACTTTTTGGTACTTGTTTTCCAGGATTCATCATCAATACCCATGGTTAACTCATTGGCGAAAGTAGCGCGATCTTCAGCATCAATCAAATTAAGATATTTGGCTTTTGTTTCAAGGATTTTATCCTTAATCTGCTTACCTACGCCACCATTCACAAGAATCCTCGTTGTGACGTCTTTGTTTTTAATGCCTTTAAGCTTCTTGACGCCGTGAGATACGATATAGTCACCATCATCTACGGTTCCATTTTTGTTTCCTGCTTTGTCGACCAAATCCATCCAGATTTTCTCGACATATTCTGAAAACTCTTTGGAGATCATACCTGGTTCCTTTGCTATATTACCATATTTCTCCAGTTCTTTTTTCTTTTTTGAACCATCAACAATCTGTTGAGGAATATCAACATTTGATTTGTCCAACGCTTTATTGGACTCCTCCAATCCGTGGTTTACCATTTTAAAGGCGTTGAAGATCTCCGCAGAGACGTTCAGAGCCAATAAGGCCGTAAGCACGAGATACATGATATTGATCATCAGCTGCCGCGGCTGCTTAGGAATTGACATACTTACTTATTTTTTGGTTAAATAATCGATGAAACTTTAACAACTTTATTAATGAGCGCCTCCGCCCATGTTTTTATAAGCTCCAAGTATGTTTCCGTAAATTGAATTAAGTCCGGACAAGTTCTTATTCAGATTGGCAATATGATCCTTAACTGCTTTAGAATCTTCGGCTGATGAACCCAATGTTGTCAAGGCTGTGTCAAGCTTAGGAAGAGATGATTCCAACATGTTACCATAAACTGAATTCATGCTCGTCAGATTTTTGCTCAGGCTTGCAATTTGAGAGGTCATATTTTTTGTATCATCAACAGATGCACTTAAGGTTGCCATGGCATCATTGAGTTTAGCATAAAAGTTTGTCATAGCGCCCATCTGATCTTTGGTTTTGCTAAAGTCAACTTCCTGCAGGGCTTTCAGTGAGCTCATGCTTTTAGCCATATTCTGAAGTTCACCCAGCATACCGCCTAACTGATTTTCAACAATCTCGCCATTGATTGGACGTGAACCTCCTTTCGTAGGGCCATCTGTCAATGGATTGATTCTTGAATTGTAATCATCAAGACCTGGATATAATTTCTCCCAGTAATAGTCTTTTTCAGGAGGAAGAATACCGAGAACAAGGAACAGAATCGCTTCAGTCACCAGACCGCAGGTAAGCATGATGTCACCACCTTCCAGAGAAAGGATTTTGAACAGTGCTCCGATCATGACGATGGAAGCTCCAACTCCGATTAAGAAATTCTTGGCGTACTTAAATGGTGCAGATTTGATAAATGAGGACATTTTAAAATTTTTTTTTGATTAGAAAATATGTGGTTTAGAATGTTGTTTGACTTACTAAAAGTTCTGGATTCAATCAATAATCGTTGATTGATCGGCCAAGGAAGGTCAGTACACAACGGAATCCAATATAAGATTTGGAAGAATCCTGAAATTCCCAGGTCCTTGAACCTGTCTGAAGGTACCATCCGATGTCTTTCCATGAACCACCGCGAATTACTTTGCGCTTGTAAGAATCCGGATCTTCCGGCTTTGCATCATATTTGATATCCGGGTTCATGTCGTGGACGATATTATAGGCATTATCATGGTAAGCGTTTTCAGTCCATTCGGCCACGTTACCAGACATATTATAAAGGCCATATTCGTTAGGGAAATAGGCATCCGCTTTGACGGTGTACTGTCCACCATCCTCCGGATAATTACCACGGCCAGGTTTAAAGTTAGCCAGCAGACATCCCTTGGCATTGCGAAGGCTGTAACCTCCCCAAGGAAAAGGAGCTAACTCATGACCTCCTCTGGAAGCCCACTCCCACTCTGCTTCAGAAGGAAGCCTGAACTCTTCTGAATTAGGCTCATCTTCCTCTTTCCATGCATTCCAAAGCATAGTCCTCCAATAGCAAAAAGCTCTTGCCTGTTTCCAGTTAATGCCTACAACCGGGTAGTCATCGAAAGCCGGATGTGAGAAGTAATTACGGGTAAATGGTTCATTGTAAGAATAGGTAAAATCTCTGATCCAACAAAGTGTATCCGGGTAGATATTGGTCTTTTCTTTATGGATAATGGAGCTGCGCTTGACATCTTTTCCGTGGGCTGCCAATTGCCAGTCTTTCCATTCCCATTCGTAAATCAACTTACGGGAATCGATCTCGGTAACACCTTTGAAAGCATCGGCTCCTTGAAAATTAAGGTCTTTGAGCGTCTCATCTTCCCAGTCAATCTCCTGGGACCAGTCGATCTTATCGGTGTTGCCATCTTCGCTCTCGACAAAATGACCGAGCGTCGCATGAGCAAGCGAATCCTTTACCCAATACGTGAACTGGCGGTATTCGTTATTGGTAATTTCCGTCTCATCCATATAGAATCCGGAAATGGATACCTGTTTTGCCTTCTGTACATTTGTTGAAAACTTGTCCTGGTCGGATTGGCCCATGGTATATGTGCCGCTTGGAACATAAACCATACCGTATGGATTGATCCCGTTCCATTTTGGTCTGTCCTGAACGCCGATCACCTGTCCGTCCTGCTGTCTTTTGCCACAGGAGACTACAATAAGCCCCAAAAGGACAAAAAAAGAGAGATTCAAATTCCTCATTTGGTTGCGATTTACCTACTAATTGTTTAATTAAAAAAGTGCGTAAATATACGGACTATTATTTTTTTGCCAACGATTTTTAATTTTTTTACCCCTGTCTTTACAATCGAAAGCCTTTTGGCACAAACGACGGCTTATGCCGGGATATTGTGCGTAATTAAAATATTTT
>JAIBCI010000106.1 GCA_019694255.1 Saprospiraceae bacterium | reverse complement strand
CTCTCAGCGAGGAGCACAGATCGAAGGCATAAGCCTGAGATGACTCATCCAGACAAAGGAATAAAAGGGTCAAAGGCTTGTTTAATTCATCGGGAAAAAGACTCAGTTCCTCCATGACATCATAGATCCGGTCGGCGCCAAAAGATATGCCTACCCCGGAGGTTCCTTCCATGCCAAATACCCCGGTCAGGTTGTCATAACGTCCGCCGCCACCGAGACTTCCCATACTCACGGAAGTCGGCACAACTTCAAAGATGGTTCCGGTGTAGTAACTCAGGCCTCTGGCCAGAGAAGGCGAAAACTGTAGACCGGCAGCCGACAACGGATGATTGGATATGAAAGACAAGATTTTGTTCACCTCGTCTATGCCTTTTGACATGACCAGGTTTTCCTGAAAACTATACATGGAGCCCTCCCCGATTCTTTTGAGGAGATCTACAGCTTTTTCTCTTGTAAATCCAACTTTGGTCAGTTCTTCAATCACACCATCGTTCCCGATTTTATCGAGCTTATCGAGCGCGATGGTCATGGGCACGAACAAGTCTTCACGCCCAGCCTGAAGCGCGAGCCCTTCGAGAATTTTGCGGTGGTTGTAGAGCACCTTTACAGGGATTCCCAGCCGATTAAAAACTTTAACGTAGATCAGCATCAGTTCAGCCTCATACAACAAACTGTCTGATCCAATGACATCAGCATCACATTGATAAAATTCGCGATAGCGTCCACGTTGCGGGCGGTCTGCACGCCACACCGGCTGAATCTGATATCGTTTGAAAGGAAACGAAATTAAGTGTCGGTTCATGACGACCGCGCGTGCCATGGGCACCGTTAGATCATACCGCAGGCCCTTCTCACAGATCAGGCCTGACATCTCAGTTGCGCTGAGGTTCATTCGCTGGTCATTGCTCAGATCCTTCAGGAATTCACCGCTGTTGAGTATACGAAAAAGCAGTTTGTCCCCTTCGTCACCATACTTGCCTGTCAAAGTGCTAAGGTTCTCCATGGCCGGTGTTTCAAGAGGTTGATAACCAGCCAGGATAAATTCTTCTTCGATGACGCGAAAAATATACTTGCGTTTTCTAGCCTGTTCAGGCAGAAAATCCCTGGTTCCTTTTGCCAGACTTGGTTTCTGTGCCATGCCTATGCGCTTTTAAATTGGCGAAGAAATCGCAGATCATTTTCAAAATAATACCGGATGTCCGGTATTTTATACAGTAGCATGGCTTGTCTTTCAATGCCCATGCCAAATGCAAATCCGCTGTAAACCTCAGGATCCAGCCCACAGTTCTTCAGGACAGCAGGATCCACCATACCACATCCCAATATTTCGAGCCATCCGGTGCCTTTTGTAATCCGGTGATCGGTCTCATCTTTAAGACCCCAGTAAATATCCATTTCTGCGGAAGGTTCGGTAAAAGGAAAATAAGAAGGGCGTAGCCTAATCTTGACAGAAGGACCGAACATTTCTCGTGCAAAAAATAAAAGCGTCTGCTTTAGATCCGCCATGGATACTCCCTTATCAATGTAGAGTCCTTCCACCTGGTGAAACTGACAATGAGAGCGGGCGCTGATGGTCTCATTTCTGAAGACGCGACCTGGCGCCAGAATCCGGATAGGCGGCGCGTGTGTCGTCATGATCCTCGCCTGAACACTCGAAGTATGCGTTCGCAACACGCGGTCACTCCGGCCTTGCAAGTAAAATGTATCTTGCATGTCGCGCGCCGGATGGTCATCTGGTGTATTCAATGCCGTGAAATTGTGCCAATCATCCTCAATCTCTCTCTCTTCTGCTACCTGAAAACCAATTTTTTCAAAAATACCAACGATCTTATCCATGACAAGGCTGATGGGGTGCCGCGATCCAATAGTGCCGGGTGTCGCAGGAAGGCTAAGGTCAGGAATTTCAGTGGCCTTACCCACCGTATGCGCCGATGCGGCAAGCTGAAATACTTCTTCTGCTCGGTTTTTAAGCTCATTGATCTTTTGACCAAATTCCTTTTTCTCTTCGGCAGGAACCTGTTTCATTTGTTCAAAAACAGGTTTAAAAATATTCTTGCTGCCCAGGAACTTAATCCTGAAAGCTTCCAGCGCTGCTGCATCCGTAATGTTGCTGTTGTCCAGTTCCGTGCGGATTTCTTTGAGATCCTCTCGCCAATTCATATGCTTATTCGTTGGGCACAAAAATAAGTGTTCCTGCACAAAGACCCGATACCCAGCACAATTAGCAGAAAGTAAGTCTTAGCCGTTATTGGCAAAAATCCGGTTATTACTTGATAGTTTTGCGACCGTGATCGTGGAACTTACTCAACCGATAGAAGTCAGCAGGATTCAATATTTGCATCGATATCTTCGTTTTATCTGCTTTGGCCAATGATCCGTAGACTACAGATTCAGGATTTCTTCGTATTCTTCTTTGGAGCATTTTGCTTCGCGCTTCCTTTTTCGGTCTACGTGATCAGTGTAAGCATGTTTGGCATGGCGGCCTGTTCGATATTTGAAGACCATGCAACAGGAATCAGACTGAACAGAAGCTGGCCTCAATCAATGAAGCGTTTGTGGGAGAATCAGGCGGGTATATACAGTATTGCTTTCTATTTACTCATTGCCTTATCCATACTGTGGTCTACAGAAAATGCATTTTGGTTACATCACCTGCGTTTACTGGCACCTATGGTAGTAATTCCATTGGTATTCGCGGTTCATGGACGACTTAAGATCTTTCATTTAAGATGGGTGATTGGCCTTAGCATCCTTTCCATGGTCATCCAGCTGACCATTGTTCTCGTAAGTTACTATGCTGACTTTGAAATCATCAATCATAATATCCTGAAAGGCAAACCCATTCCAACACCTATCTCGCACATCAGGTTTAGTCTGATACTCGCCGGTGACCTGCTGGTGCTGATCTTTTTATTATTAGAACGACGCTGGACAAAATACAGATGGGAGGCCTGGCTTTATGCCGCCATAGTGATCTATTTTTTTATAGGACTTCATATACTCAGCGTCAAATCCGGACTGGCTGGATTTTATCTCGGGCTGATGGCGCTTGCTGTCATTTACTTGTTTAGGCACAAAAAACTACACTGGCTTTACTGGATCATGCCTTCATTGTTTGGATTGTTTTTTTTCATGGTTTTTTTAACACCAAGTCTTTACAATAAATACCTTCATTTTATATGGCAGATGGGCGAATGGACCCGCGGAAAGTACCACTGGTATTCAGATATTGAGCGGTGGCAATCAATCAGTTTTGGATGGGAAATTATTATGCGCCATCCTTTGCTTGGAACGGGTATTGGCGATCTCCCTGGAGCTATGGCTTCTGTTTACCAGGAAAAGATACAATCTACGGAAGTCAAGTATCCGCATAATCAGTTTGTGTTTACTTGGGCCGCAGCAGGCCTTCCAGCACTTTTTAGTCTGATGATGATGATGTATTACAGCTTGTTAAAGAATTTCTTTCAACGCAATACTTTAACGGCCGCTCTTGGCGTAATGATATGGTTCAGCCTCATGGTTGAACATGGACTGGAGACGGCTGCAGGGATTGGAATTTTTCAATGGATGCTGGTTTTACAAAATGAGCTTCGTGGATCCGAATCAGAGACATAAGTCCAATCCCAGGGCCCATATTTATCTTTTCATTGTAGCATTGATCTACGGTGCCAACTATTCTATCGCAAAGATTGTCCTTGACCCTGGCTTGCTTGATCCGAATACTTTCATTTTTATGCGCATCGGCTCAGCTGCATTACTCTTTATCATCTTTTTTGGAATCCCATCTCTAAATGTCCTGGGTTCCTGGCGTGAATTAATTTTTGCCAGTCTTACCGGTGTCGTGGCCAATCAGTTTTTATTTTTTAATGGTCTGGCGCGGACGACTCCTGTGCATGCTGCCTTGATCATGATCACTACACCGATTCTTGTGCTGGGAATTCAGTTTTACACCCAGCGTTTCCAAGTATCAAACAGGCAGTGGTTCGGCACAGTGATCGCCTTTGCCGGGACGGCTTTACTAATTGGAATCTCTGATCGCAATCTAGGAAGCAGATCATCTTCAATCGCCGGTGATCTGATGGTGTTTTTCAATGCCTGCTCCTATGCGATCTATCTTACGCGATTTCCTGCATTGATCAGCAGGCACCGACCGATGGATGTATTGAGCTGGATTTTTATTTTTGGTTTTATTATGAGTATTCCCTTGGGCGCCGCACAATTCAACCAAATATCATGGCAATCCTTTGACGCGAACAGTGTGGCTGCTTTGTTGTTCGTATTGATCTGCACAACATTTCTAACTTATCTTCTCAATGCAAAGTCACTCGAATTAAGTGGTCCTGCACTGGTTAGTCAGTATATCTATCTTCAACCGCTGCTCGCGCTGGTCATTGCGATGATTCTGGGAAAGGATCAACTGTTGTGGCAATATCTCGTGTTTGGATCGATGACTATCTTCGGTGTATATCTGGTTTCGTCTGTTGTTAATCACCGTTAAGGAAAAGTCTACTCAAAAAACGAATTTCATATTGAGTAGACATGCAGACTTTCATCCTATGTGTAGACATTGAAATGATAAATAATTCAGAACGAACAGGTGTGGGTCTGATCCGGCATTGACTTGGACTTTTGAATTACTGTTTGCCTTTTTGGTAAATACAATCAGCGTTAATTCTACAAAGGATAGGACCAAATAATTACGCTCAGATCAGACAATCTATCCATATTCAGATTTGAGAAATAATTAATGGATAAAAGCCTATAACTTCCATTTCAAATCATACTTCCGGAGGTGTCAACCATTTTTTTAATTTTTTTTTTGAGTTTTTATTTCATTTTATTTCTTCATGATTCCTAAATAGTTATAAAAAGACTCAGTTTACATTTATTATTACCTTAATATATAGCAATTTGAATGCAAAGCATTTGAGATGTATTACAAAAAGTAATAATATCAGACACGAAAACACTGATTCTGACAATCGAATCTCTCATGTTGATGAGATTATTTACTTTTACGCACTCATTATACCCCAACAGGAAATAATGAACAGAAAGACGAAGCCAAATCCAAAACTATCCGAAATCGTTCAGCAATACGAACGTCGCGATCAACATTCTTATCCTGCAGTCTGGGATGACAAGACCTATTTCAAATTAATTGACTTCTACACCAATCAGGGTTCCATCGAAAGAGCGCTTGAAGTAGCCAATACAGCCCTGAGCCATTATAAATTCAGAACAGACTTTTATTTGCTCAAAGCCAATCTGCTGATGGGCAAAATGCAACTCAATGAAGCCAAAGGTGTTTTGGAACAGGCAGCCAAACTGAGCCCTTATGACCGGCAGGTGCAGATACTCAAATGTAAACTATTGGCACTGCAAGGACACTCTGAAGAAGCACTGATCCTGGTAGATGAGATTAAGCTAATCTTTCATAAAACCGATATTACTGATTTATTATTACTTGAAGCCTTTATCAGCGAGACCATGAAAGATTTTGAAAAAATGTTCTACACACTGAAAGAACTTCTTACCCATAATCCTGACAATGTTGAAGCATTGGAGCAGATTTGGGTGAGCGTTGAATTTTCAAAGAAATATGAAGAAAGCATCAACCTTCACCTTGAGTTGATCGACCGAAATCCTTACAGTTACCTTGCCTGGTTTAATCTGGGTCACGCCTATTCCTGTCTTGGAGAATATGAAAAGGCCCTAGAAGCACTTGAATATTCATTTATCATCAACGTTCAGTTTGAACAGGGATATCTCGATTGTGCCGAGTTGGCAGTGCAAATGGGGCAATTCGAAAAGGCCGTGGACATCTATACTGATGTGTTGGCTCATTTTGGCAATGATGGTGACGTGGTAGCTTACCTCTCAGATTGTCTGATCCGCCTTGAAAGATATAAGGATGCCAAAAAGATCCTGCACAAAGCTTACAAAGCAGATCCATACAACGACGAAATTTGCTACTATCTTGGTCTGTGCTATATGCGATGCCATGAAACAGACAAGGCGATTGATTTCCTTAAGGAAGCAATTACCATTGAGGAGTATCGAGAGGAATATCATGCTTCACTGGCGGAGTGTTATTCAGAAAATGGCGAACTTCATCTTGCTGAAATACATTTTGCCAAGGCTGCACGGACTGGTATGGAACAAAGTCAGTACTGGACCCGCTATATCTCCTTTCTGCTTCAAAACAGAAATTTTGAGAAAGCCTACAAGACGATCATTCGTGCCGATAAGTATTCCGTGGGCGCCGATTTGCTCTTCTGCAAGGCCGCATATCATTACCTGACTGGTCACCGCGATCATGCTTTGGAAGTACTCAAGGAAGCCATACAGGATGATCAGACCCAACTGGAAATATTTACCAGTCTGGCTCCCGCATCGATGGAGGATTCCGACTTTCGAGGATTCATTCGTTACTATTGTCAATCATAGTACCGATCATAAAGTGTTATAATCAAATACCACGATCATGGCTGAAATATCATTCCTTGCAGTTCTGATCTCCACGGCAACCTACATCGTTGTGTATTTCTTTGGTTTTAACATGATTGTGAAGGAGCATACATCAGGTCCCAACAACCTTGGTGCACAACAACTGCTTGTGGTATTACCCCTGGCATTCCTTTTTAGTTTTTTCGTCGCGTTATTTATGCTGATGACCGAGCGAATGGGACTGGCAGACGGTATTAAATCCGGTTTTATGCTCACGCTGTCAATGTTTTGTTTTCCAGCTATTATTCTCTACCGTACACAGGGCCGCGATTGGCTCTATATTCTTCGTGTATGTGGATTTTTTCTACTTTGTCATACCCTTTGCGGAGCAATAATCGGTTTGATAAGCGCCTGATAAACATTACACCTTTCAACAGGTTATTTTAGCATATCTATCAAACTATTTTCCATATGGAATTTCTGAGCCGGTATTTGGACATAGTGATCAATTCCTATAAATCATACACTCATTACCTCATTCACGAAGTGCTTCATCCCGGATGGCATAACTACTTTTACTGGCTGCTGGGACTTTCGTTGGCTGTATGGATGCTTGAAATGGCTTTTCCCTGGAGAAGTCGTCAGGGAAAACTGAGAAAAGACTTTTTTCTCGATGCATTCTACATGTTCTTTAATTTCTTTCTGCTTTCGCTGATTGGTTATTCCGCTATTTCCAACGTTGGCGTACAGCTTTTTAATGATTTTCTGGGACTTTTTAACATTCGGAACATCGTCGCCATTCAAATTCAGCAATGGCCGGTTGTCATGCAGTACCTTCTACTGTTTGTATTTGCTGATTTTATACAATGGAATATCCATCGTCTGCTGCACCGCAGCCCTTGGCTTTGGGAGTTTCACAAACTGCACCATTCGGTTGAGGAAATGGGATTTGCGGCGCATTTACGATTCCACTGGATGGAGACCATTGTCTATAAAAGTATCCAATATATACCCCTTGCCATGATTGGTTTTGGTATTCAAGACTTTTTTATCATCCATATTATTGCAGTGGCCATTGGACACCTGAATCATGCAAATCTTGGTTGGGATTACGGACCGCTCAAGTATATTGTAAATAATCCCGTTATGCACCTCTGGCATCATGCCAAAAATCAGCCTAAAGGCAGTTATGGCGTTAATTTTGGACTCAGCCTGAGTATCTGGGATTACTTGTTTGGCACCGCTTATGTACCCTCAAAAGTCGATCCCTATGAAGTATTGGGATTTGAGGATATCGAGTATTATCCCAAAGATTTTGTTCACCAGGAGCTTCATGGCCTTTCCTCAAAATAAAAGTGGTTAAAATATATTGATTAACTCCTGTTTATCTAACTCACCATCACACTGACCTGATCGATTTTGATCTGTGTTCATAATTTATGATGTCGTTAAAGTCTTCGGACTAATCACGCAGACAGCGACGAAAGCTCTTTGCAAAGATTAAAATCAATTGTTTCAGGAATTTTATAACGCCAAATAATACTTTTGCCCCGTGGCGGATGCACATGTGCTTAAGGAGAAGTACAGCAGCGATCCTGCCGCCGGTAATCTGATTTCCAGAATTCAAAAGAGTACCGGACCCGCAAGATTGCTCATCAAGGGCCTGGCAGGCTCAAGGGATAGCTTTTTGCTTTTTTCAAGCTTCAAAATTTCACCCGACAGTATGGTTGTTCTGGCGAATGACCGGGAAGAGGCCGCCTATCTTCAGAGTGACCTGCAACACTTTCTAGGCAATCATCAGATGGGATTTTTCCCTGACTCATTCAAAAGGCCGTCCCAATTTGAGGCCCTTAACAGTTTTCAGGTCCAACAAAGACTGGAGTGTATGGACATGATCAGCAAAGGCGAAAAATTTTTGCTGATCACCTATCCGGAGGCTTTGTTTGAAAAAGTGGTAGCTCCGGCCGATCTGGTCGATGCCCGGATAACAATAGCCAAAGGTGATTTACTGGATGTTGATGAATTGATTGAAAAACTGATCCACTACGGTTTTGAACGGGTTGATTTTGTCTATGAACCAGGCCAGTTTTCGATTCGCGGGGGGATCATTGACCTTTTTTCTTTTTCTTCAGATGAGCCATACCGTATCGAGCTTCTGGATATTGTCATCGAGAGTATTCGGACTTTTGATACTTCGACTCAACTGAGTACACATAATATTGGAAGATTCACGATTATTCCCAATGTCAATGCAGAAGTAACTTATCACGACAAAAAATCTCTCCTCGAAGTATTACCTAAGAACACTGTAGTTTGGATCCGGGATATTGCAACAACGCTCGAAAGGCTCGACAATTGTCTAATACAGGCGGAGCGATTTGGCGAAAAAATGATCCATTACGACGAAGAAGACCGCGTTGAGTTCATCGGTCAACGCGCTTTTGTGCTTCCGCGGGATATCATCATACAGTTGCAGGATTTTCACCAGGTTTATTTTGATGTCAGACCACAGATCGTCGATAAAATTGAAGAAATCACCTTGCGCACACGCGCCCAGCCCAGCATCAATAAGAATTTCAATTTGCTGATTGAAGAACTGGGCAAACTCAGGGAGCAGCAATATCTTACGCTGATATGTTCGGACAGCAAGGCTCAGATCGAGCGTTTTTACAACATTTTTGAGGATCTTAAGGCTGGCGATATTTTTATTCCGCAGTATTTTACGATACGCGAAGGATTCATTGATGATGACCTTAAGATCGCATGTTTTACGGATCATCAGATCTTTTCAAGACACCATGGATTAAAGTTCAGCAATAAACTGAATTCAGAAAAAGCAAGTCAGCTCAAATTGCTTCGCGAACTTCATCCAGGAGATTATGTCACACATCTGGATCACGGGGTGGGAAGATTCGCCGGCCTGGAAAAACTCAATATCAACGGACAGTTACAGGAGGCGGTGCGTCTGATTTACAAAGGCAATGATATTCTTTATGTCAGCATACATTCTTTGCACAAAATATCAAAATATGTCGGCCAGGAAGGCACAGAACCGACACTGCATAAACTAGGTTCCGAACAGTGGAAAGCACTCAAGCAGCGCACGAAGCAGCGCGTCAAGGATATCGCTCGTGAACTCATCGCGCTGTACGCGCGAAGAAAGGCATCAAAAGGATTTGCATTTTCTCCGGACAATTATTTGCAGGCAGAGCTCGAAGCGTCTTTTATTTATGAAGACACGCCAGACCAGATCAAGGTGACACAAGAAGTCAAATACGACATGGAACAGGGTTACCCGATGGACAGGCTGATCTGTGGTGATGTGGGTTTTGGAAAAACCGAAATCGCGATTCGCGCTGCATTTAAAAGTGTCCAGGATGGTAAACAGGTGGCGATTCTTGTACCAACAACGATTCTGGCACTTCAGCATTACAAGACTTTCCGTGATCGCTTTAAAGAGTTTCCGGTTGATATCGATTACCTATCCAGATTCCGGACCGCACGCGAAAAAACACAGATTCTGAAAGATACCAAATCCGGAAAAATTGATATTCTCATCGGTACACACAGCCTGTTAAACAAGAAGACAGATTTCAAAGACCTCGGACTGTTGATTATCGACGAAGAACAAAAATTCGGAGTTGCTGCCAAGGAAAAATTGCGCGAATTGAAAGTCAACGTAGATACCCTGACACTGACTGCCACGCCCATTCCAAGAACGCTGCAGTTTTCGCTGATGTCAGCAAGAGATCTTAGCGTTATCCAGACTGCGCCACCGAACCGTCAGCCCATCTATACTGAACGGCGAGTCTTCAACGATGAACTCATCAAGGAGGCCATCATGAATGAAGTGTATCGTGGAGGCCAGGTTTTTTTTGTGCATAACCGCGTTGCGAACCTGGGTGATATCGCCGCGATGATTCATAAATTGTGTCCAAATGTCGACATCGGTGTTGCCCACGGACAAATGGATGCCGAAAAACTCGAAAAGGTTCTTGTTGATTTTATTGATTTCAAGTACGACGTGCTGGTTTGCACCAATATCATTGAGACCGGCCTTGATATCCCAAACGCAAACACCATCATAATCAACAATGCGCATCAATTCGGGCTCAGCGACCTGCATCAACTTCGCGGAAGGGTTGGACGCTCCAATCGCAAGGCCTACTGTTATTTGTTTGCTCCGCCATCCTCCACGCTCACCATGGAAGCGCGAAAAAGACTAAAGACCCTGGAAGAATTTTCTGATCTGGGCAGCGGATTTGCGATTGCGATGAAGGACCTGGATATTCGCGGAGCTGGTAATTTACTGGGCGGCGAACAATCCGGCTTTATTACTGACATGGGCTATGAAGCATACCAGCGAATCCTGGAAGAAGCAGTCGCCGAACTCAAGGAATCGGATTTCAGTGAGACCTTCAGTGATCCAAATCAGGAGAACATACAGTATGTAAGAGATACTACACTGGATACCGATACCGAGATGTTTATACCCGATGGCTATGTCAGTCAGATACAGGAGCGCTTGAACCTCTACCAACAGCTGGATAAAATAGAATCTGAGGAAGGCATCGTTTCTTTCTTTAACAAACTTGAGGACCGATTCGGCCCTTTGCCCCCTCAGGTTGAAGAGTTATTCGACGGATTGCGACTGCGATGGTTAACGCGCGAGATGGGCTTTGAGCGAATTCAGCTTAAGAAGAAAAAGCTTCAGGCTGTTTTTATCAGTAATCCTGGTTCAAGGTATTTCGACTCACCATATTTTCAAGCGCTTACTCGACATATTGCAGGTTCCGTCCAGGATCATCTGTTCACCCTCAAGCAGAGTGGGACGCATCTCATGCTGATCCGCGAACAAGTACGCAATATCCGAGAGGCCAGGTCGCTGCTTCAGCAAGTGGATGATGCTATACGGCAAGAGCTAAAATAAGACCAAGCGATCCTTTATCTTCTTGTTTATCAGGTTGTTCTGCCTGTTGATCTTGAACAATAAACTACCTGCATTGTTTTTGCATTTCAATTGGCTAATATGGAAACAGGAACACAACAAGCACCGCAGATACTGATTTATACTGAGCAGACTCCGAATCCGGAGTCGCTAAAATTTGTGTGCAACAGAATGCTGTACCAGGGTATTGCAGAATTTAAAGACGTAGAAAGCGCTAGGCAATGGTCGGGTTTGGCGGAAGCTTTATTCGGACAGGAAAGTGTCCGGGGTGTTTACATCTCCAATAATTTCGTTACGATTACCAAAAAACCAGAATACGAATGGCACGAACTGATGGTGCCTTTAAAAGACTTTGTAAAGCAATATCTGATTTCAGGGAGTGAAATAATTAAAGACGGTTATCAGGATTTTATACAACAAAATCAGGGCGCAGCAATTGAAGAACAATATGCCGGTGAAGAGCTGGATCTTGTCCGCAGAATTCGGGAAATCATAGATCACTATGTTCGTCCGGCTGTAGAAATGGATGGCGGGAACATTGAATTTAAATCCTATCATGAAGGCGTCGTTACGGTTATAATGCAGGGTTCCTGCAGCGGTTGCCCCTCTTCTACCGTAACCCTCAAATCAGGTATTGAAGGATTGATGAAACGTATGATACCATCCGTCAAAGAGGTTGTAGCCGAGGCTATGTAATCTGCCTGTTTTCTGATTCATTAAGGAATATCGAGCTGAAGCTGCCACGTGCAGTTTGTTATTATTACAACGTAAATTCACGATCAGATGTGTTTCCACTCTTTGGTATCAATGACAGACAAACAGCTTGCCAAACATTTTAGGGTAACACTCGAGAATATGCAAGCGCTCGCGCCGCAGTTCTATGTCAACGCTTTCAACTTTCCTACGACACCAGTAATTACAAACATCAAGCGCAACACACTTCAGCACTTCAGATGGGGCCTGATCCCACACTGGGCCAAGAATGACGAAATTAAGAAATACACCCTCAATGCAAAAATAGAAACACTCAACGACAAACCATCTTTCAGAGATGCTGCACACCAACACTGTCTGATACCATCCAATGGTTTCTACGAATGGCAATGGTTGGATCCTAAAGGCGTTCATAAGAAAAAGTTTCTGGTCAAAGTGAAGGGGCAAGAAGTATTTGCCTTCGCAGGCATATGGTCCCGGTGGGTCAACCCCCAGTCCGGAGAGATGATCTTCACTTATGCACTGCTGACCACAGAAGCCAACGAGCTCATGTCTATTATTCACAATTCCAAAAAGCGCATGCCGGTGATTGTTCGTCCCGACGAATACAACAAATGGCTTGACAATGAGGAGATTAATCTGGATGGCAATGAGCTTGAAGCCGAAGAGACCCGCTGAGTCTGACGTCCTGTAGGTGAAAAATTAGTATTTTTACGAATTAAATAAATACATATGTCCGATCAACAAAAAAATCAAAATGAAATCAACATTGAGCTGACCGAAGATGTAGCGGAAGGCGTATACTCCAATCTTGCCATCATTTCACATTCTCATTCCGAGTTTGTTGTCGATTTTATCAGGCTTATGCCCAATATACCCAAGGCCAAAGTCAAATCGAGGATTGTACTTACTCCACAACATGCCAAGCGTTTGCTCAAGGCATTGTCGGATAACATCACCCGGTATGAAAATCAGTTTGGCACAATCCAGGATCCTGAACCTCAGCAGTTTCCGCCAATGAGTTTTAATACACCGGTCGCACAAGCCTGATTCTAGTTTTTGAAATAAATATCATGAATAAAATACTTTCATTAATTATCCTTTTTTGCGGAATTGCATTCAATTCAATTTCTGCACAAAGCGACTTTCTCACTGCAGAGACCTTGTGGAAGCTTGGACGTGTCAATCTGGAAGATGTCAGCCCCGATGGCAAATGGACGGTCTTCTCTGTTGTAAATTATAATGTTGCGGACAATAAAAGCAATATCAATTTATATCTTGTTGCATCAGATGGCAGCATTGCGCCAAGAAAACTGACCAACTACGATGGCGCCGAAAACAACGCCCGATTCAGACCTGACGGACAGAAGATCAATTTTCTGATGAACGGATTACTGTATGAAATGAATGTGGATGGCAGTGATCAAAACAAATTATCAGACATCGAAATGAATGGTTTTACATGGTCTCCCAAAGGTGACCGAATTGTATTTCTGCAGGATGTCAAACATCGTCCAACAACGGCAGAAGTTTACCCTGATCTGCCAAAAGCCAATGCAAGACTATATTCTGATCTCATGTATCGTCACTGGAAATCTTATGACGATGGTTATGACAGCAATGTATTTATGGTCAGTTATAAAGACGGACAACTGACAGGTGCACCCGTCAACATCGTTAATCAGGCTTATGAAGCGCCGACCGAACCGAACGATGGTATTGAACAGGTGAGCGTCAGCAACAATGGAAGGTATATTGCCTACTCCATAAAGAAATCTCAGGGTAAGGAGTATGCACTCTCTACGAACAGCGACATTATGTTGTATGATATTGAGACCGGAAAGACAAAGAACGTCAGTGAGTTTAATGGCGGATATGACAAATCTCCAGTATTTTCTCCGGATGGATCTAAGTTGATTTTTAATTCCATGCTGTCTGCAGGTTATGAAGCAGATAAAAATCGATTGACAATGTATGATCTCCTCAGTGGGACGATCAAAGATCTTGGCAAGGATTATGATAATGACATGAATGATGCAGCATGGTCATACGACGGAAAGAGCATTTATTTTACAAGTGCGGTCAACGGATGTGTTCAGTTGATGAATATGGATGCAGTCTCGATGAAAATCAAACAAGTGACCAACGGCATACATGATATTACTGCATTCAGACCATCTCAAACATCCTTGATTGCCACTAAAATCTCTATGACTCAACCTGCCGAAATCTATCGCATAGACCCAACTACCGGAAGTTTTATGGCATTAAGCCATATCAACCAGAAAATCTGGGAAAAGATCAAACCTGCAAGCGTCAAATCCAAATGGGTCAAGACTACAGATAACAAGCAAATGCTTGTATGGACAATTTATCCTCCGGATTTTGATCCTTCCAAAAAATACCCTACACTACTCTACTGCCAAGGCGGACCTCAGTCAACAGTAAGCCAGTTCTTTTCCTATCGATGGAATTTTTCTCTCATGGCAGCCAAGGGGTATATCGTGGTAGCACCATGTCGTAGAGGGATGCCTGGATTCGGCCAGGAATGGAATCTTCAGATCAGCAAAGACTGGGGAGGGCAATGCATGAAGGATTATCTTTCTGCAATTGATGATGCTACGCGTGAGAGCTATGTCGATAAAGACAGGCTTGGTGCAGTTGGTGCAAGCTTTGGCGGTTATTCTGTCTATTATCTGGCCGGCAATCACAATAAAAGATTTAAGTGTTTTATTGCGCATTGCGGAATGTTTAATATGGAATCCTGGTACGGCACAACAGAAGAAATGTGGTTTGCCAATTATGATATCGGAGGAGCTTACTGGGACAAACGTTATATGAAAGCCTATGAAAAATTTTCGCCTCACAAATTCGTAGACAACTGGGATACACCAATTCTGATCCTGCACGGCGAGAAAGATTACCGCGTACCACTCAGTGAAGGGCTTCAGGCTTACCAGGCTGCGCAACTCAAGGGAGTTCCGAGCCGTATGGTGCTTTTTCCCGAAGAAGGGCATTGGATCATGACGCCACAAAACAGCTTACTCTGGCAACGTGAATTCTACGGATGGCTTGACAAATGGCTAAAGAAGTAGACAATTCAATCCCTGAGGAAAGCGCACTGCATTTTCAAAAAGATGATAGTGGCAATACACTAAGTCCAGTGCTGGGTGCGGATCGCAGGAATTTTCTGATTGATATCGATGGCACCATCTGCGATGATGTACCGAATGAAGAACCTGAACGCATGACAACAGTTTTGCCTTTTGAAGGTGCCCTGGAATTTGTCAATGGTATTTACGATCAGGGACACGTCGTAACTTTTTTTACCAGCCGAACGGAAGATCTGCGTGTGATCACGGAAGCATGGCTGCAAAAACACGGATTCCGCTATCATGGCATGTTAATGGGCAAACCGAGAGGCGGAAACTATCATTGGATAGACAATCATGTCGTGCGCGCAACGAGATTTTACGGAAAATTCAGTGCGCTGGTACCGACATCTGAAATGACTGAAAAATTTGAGGAATAATCCCTGACGATGAAGGTCAAAAAAAAGTACTATGTCGTTTGGCAGGGACACACACCAGGAATATATGAAACCTGGGACAAGTGTCTTCTTCAGGTTAAAGCTTATCCGAATGCCAAATACAAATCTTTCGAGTCGAAAGAAGAAGCCAACAATGCTTTTTTACAGGGTTACGGTAGCAGTGCGATACCCATTTCACGAAGCAAAAAAAACAATGTTGGAGAATCCTGGAAGAAGTATGTTCCTCATGGCAGCGTCGCGGTTGATGCAGCCTGCGAAGGCAATCCAGGTAATATGGAATACCGTGGCGTTGATCCATACAGTGGCGAACTTATTTTTCATGTTGGTCCTTACCGCAATGGCACCAATAACATTGGTGAATTTCTGGCCATTGTTCATGCCTTGGCGCTTCTGAAAAAAAAGGGGCAACAACAGGTTGCAGTATACTCCGATTCGGCCACCGCCATCAGTTGGGTGCGAAGAAAAAAAGCCAACACCAAACTTAATTTCGATCGAAGTAATGAGGCAATATTAGAAATGCTAACGAGGGCCACACAATGGTTGAATGAGAATACGTATTCCAATCCAGTGTTGAAGTGGGATACGGAGAAATGGGGAGAAATACCTGCAGACTTTGGCAGAAAGTAAGTTATTATGAGTCAGGGATCCAACCGATTTTTTTCGCTGGCATACAAAAACGCCGTCTTTTACATCATACTGATTCTACTCAGTTCATTGCTAATCGGTTATTTTATTTACCGACAAAGTACCAACATTATTCTCGAATCATCTGAGCAAAATGCAATTCACATCATTGAAGTCCTTGATGTGAAGCTCCAAAGTTATTTTGACAATGTCAGGAAAGACGTGCTCTTTATTTCAAGAAGTCCTTATCTCAAAGATTATGTTCAGGCCATTGGAACATCCAGGGAAGAAGGAAAAAGATTAAACCTTACCGCAGATTATGTAAGTTTCCTGTCATCAAAACCTGATTACGCCCAGATCCGATTTATCGGCAAACAGCAGAATGGCAAGGAAGTCATCCGGGTTGACAGGATGAGCAACAATGTCATGGTCATCAGTCCGGAGGAGTTGCAGGAGAAAGGCAATACCAGTTATTTTAAAGAGACCATGATTTCGCCTGAAGATTCCGTGAGCTTCTCAATCATAGATCTCAACAAGGAACATGGCAAGATCAGTCATCCGGTGATGCCGACCATTCGTGTATCCTGCCCTATATGGATTAACGGAGTTGTCATCGGCATCGCAGTGATCAACACCAATCTGATCAGCCTGTTCAGAGAACTGCATACATCAATCAGTAACGACTATGATTTATACCTTTTCAACCAGGCCGGTCAGTGCATGATTCATCCAGACTCCACGAAGTCTTTTGCATTTGAATATGGGAAAGAACATTCCTTCTTTACAGAAAACGGTATTGATCCAACGGTCATTAATCCTGGCACCAATCACCTGAATGCTGGTGACACCCATTTTTATATCAAAAAGATAAAATATCCGAAGCGTGATTTTGGAGTGTTCATTGCCTTGCGGAGTTATCAGAACAAATTATTGGCGACCTTCTACAAATGGCGCTGGTCTATCCTGGGTATTACCCTGATGATCTCCTCGTTGATGATGTTGCTGGCACTCTGGTGGCTTCGTCAGCAATCACGAAGCATGGAAGATATTGTTGATGCGATCATCCGATTCGAACAGGATCTTGAGACCAAAAGCCTTCCTGTCAGTCGTAATGATGAAATCGGAATTATTGCACGCACCTTCGGAAGCATGGCCTCCACCATTAAAAAAAATATCACCAGTCTGGCTATTGCCAAAAAGGAAGCCGAGCAGGCAAACACGCAAAAGGAGGAATTTCTGCAGAATATGAGTCACGAAATCCGAAATCCACTGCACACAATTCTGGGAATGTCAAGAATGCTTCAGGATAATACGCCGAGGCCCGACCAACAACCGATTATCGAAAGCCTTAAATTCAGCTCCCAGACATTGCTGGCACTGGTTAATGATATTCTGGATTTTTCGAAACTTAAGGAAGGAAAAATTTCACTCGCTACCAAGACTGCCCAGATTGGCGAACTATTGGATAATATTATTAAAAGTTATTCTTATGATGCACTCACTCGCAGAATTACAATCAAACCAGAAATCGATCCAGAATTGTACCGGTTACAGGTAGTGATAGACACTTTGAGATTTAGCCAGGTAATGAATAATCTGTTGAGCAATGCCATCAAATTTTCACCTCCAGCCAGTGAAGTCAAGGTCGTTGCGGAGATAGTACATTCTGATGAACATCAATGCTCAATAAAATTTTCGGTACTGGATCAAGGTCCTGGAATACCCGCTGACAAACTGGATCTCGTGATGCAGCGATTTCAGCAATTGCACGAACAGAACAAGGACCAGATCGGCACCGGTCTTGGATTACCCATCGTTGTTCAGATTCTTCAGTTATTCCGCTCTGGATTGCAGTTTGCACCCGTTTCTCCCAATGGTTCAGATTTCTTCTTCGAACTTAAGCTTTCGGTGGTGCAAAACAAGACTGAAATAATGATCAGAAAATATTCTGCAGAACAATGGGAGAATATTCTTATTGTTGATGATGACCCTCAGATCACCATGTTGTATGAACATTTTTTTACTGATCAGAAAATTAGACATAGGGTTATTCAGGATATTTCCGATTTGAGCGATTTGGATACATTACAATTTGATGCCCTGATAACCGATAATTATCTGGGTCAGAACAGTGTCCTGAAATATATTCCCGTACTAAAAAAAGTCACAAGTTCCGAAGCACCGAAGGTTCTGCTCACTGGTGATCATAATCTTATCCCATTGCTCATCGGCAGCGATGGGTTTTTTGATTGTATTTTACAAAAACCCGTACAGACCGATGAACTTCTTCAGGTTCTTTCGAAGGTGCGTCACTGGAAAAAGGGTCCTCTCCCCAAACTCCAAAGTCTATATCACGATTATGATTTTGACCGGAGTAAGATCCGCAATGCACTCCACCTGCTCATCAGCGAGTGGAAAATTTCTTCCGAACGACTTCGAAAAGCCATCATTGAACATAACAACGGGGATAAAGATGCCATCGTTCACAAATTAGCCAACTCGTTGAGAAGATTTCAACTGGAGTCTCTTGAAAAAGAATGGAAAAATTCAGATATCAGTGTATCAAGCAATGATGAATCAGCGATGTTGCAATCGTTGAACCATTTTGATCATTGTATTGAATATATTTCCTTCCAGGAGGTAATATGGAATTCCTGAACCAATATTACCAGAACCAACACCCAATTAAAGTGTTACTATTATCCTGTTATTTCAATCAAACAAAAGGTCTGATAAATTTCAGATTATTTGTTTAATCTCAAAATAATATTCTGAAATTATTAGATTTTATCGCAAAAACAAAACAAAAAAATTGCAACAGAATAGTCTCAGAATTAAGGATACCATGCCGCAAGATCTTTTAGGAGGAATTGCTGTATTTCTTGTAGCACTGCCATTATGCCTCGGCATCGCCCTGGCCAGTGGAGCGCCTCTTTTTAGCGGAATCATCGCCGGCATCGTTGGTGGCATCGTTATCGGATTTTTTAGCCAATCACCCTTAAGTGTGAGCGGACCTGCGGCAGGTCTGAGCACCATCGTTCTCTCTTCGATTCAACAACTGGGTGAGTTCAGTACATTCTTAATGAGCGTGATGTTGGCGGGAATTTTTCAAATTATTTTTGGCGTCCTTCGATTAGGAAGGATAGCAGATTACATTCCTTCTGCGGTCATCAGGGGTATGCTTGCCGCGATTGGACTTACTTTGATTCTCAAGCAACTTCCTCATGCCGTAGGTTATGATAAGGATTATGAAGGAGATGAATCATTTCTCCAGGATGACGGTCACAATACATTGTCTGAATTATTCTACAGTACGATTGGGCCATTATCATTCAGCGCAATCTTTATCTGTCTGGCATCGATAGCCATATTGGTAATCTTTCAAAGCAATATTATTAAATCAAACCGCTACCTGAAATTTGTTCCTGGTCCTTTGGTTGTGGTTGTATTTGGAATTGTGGCCAATCAAATGATATCAAATTTCATTGGGATCGAAGCTGGTCTTTCGGAAGATCATCTCGTAAAGATTCCAGTGAGTGCAGATTTTACCTCATTTCTAAATCAGTTCAGCCTACCTGATTTCAATGCCATCTCTTCAATTGCTGTTTGGCAAATCGCGATTACCCTGGCATTGGTTGCCTCAATTGAAAGTCTGCTCAGTTTAGAAGCTGTGGATAAACTGGATGCCTATAAAAGAGTATCCCCGACGAACCGTGAACTTATCGCCCAGGGATTAGGAAATCTGACTTCAGGATTTATTGGCGGTTTGCCGGTTACTTCTGTTATCGTTAGAAGTTCCGCCAATGTCAATTCGGGAGCAGTGAACAAGACTTCGACTATCGCACACGGAATCTATCTGTTGTTGGCCGTTATGTTTGTCCCGGTTGTGATTAACCGCATTCCATTATCGTGTCTGGCTGCCATTCTTTTGTATACAGGTTACAAGCTTGCACACCCTTCCGTATTTCGTAATAAATGGATTAAAGGCAAAGCACATTTTTTCCCATTTGTAGCGACCATTGTGGCGATTTTGTTTAGCAATCTGCTGGTAGGAATATTGATCGGATTGCTATTTGGATTGTACTTTATCGTCAACGAAAATTACAAAAAGGCGCTATACGTCACGAGAGATGGAAGTCATTATTATATCAAATCAAACAAAGACCTGTCTTTTATCAATAAGTCTTTGCTCAAACAAACACTTTTTGATATTGAGGATGGATCCGATGTGATCATTGATTTTGCTGAATCCAGATTCATCGATCTGGACAATGATGAGATTATTCAGGACTTTATCGAGAATTCAAAATACAGAAATATTACCGTAGAATTACGCAAGGCAAAAAATTAGACGAACATGAAGGAATATGAAAAACTATTGATTCAAAATAAGGCCTGGGCCAGACAACAGGCTGATGCCGACCCTGGATATTTTCAGCGCCTGGTCGATGTGCAGACGCCAAAGTATTTATGGATAGGATGTTCCGATAGTCGTGTGCCACCCGATAAGATCACCCAAACCCAGCCAGGGGAAATATTTATCCATCGTAACATTGCGAATCTTGTTGTGCATACAGACCTAAACCTTTTAAGTGTGCTTCAGTATGCAGTTGAGGTATTAAAGGTAGAACATATCATTGTATGTGGTCATTACGGTTGCGGTGGCGTGAAGGCCGCCATGTCCAACAAGGATCTGGGTATTATCAACAAGTGGCTACGCAATATCAAGGATGTGTATCGCTACCACCAGGATGAAATTGATGTCTTACCCAATGAAGACGACCGACTCAACCGTCTGATCGAATTGAATATCTCAGAGCAGATCATGAACCTCGCCAAGACTTCGATTGTCCAACGGGCCTGGAAAGACAGAAAGGCCCCATATCTGCACGGATGGGTATACAGCCTCAACAACGGAATCATTCTGCCGATCTGCGAGATCAAGCCTGGCGACAGACTGGATCACTCCATTTATGAGTATGATTTGAATGAAGACTGATTAAATAAAAAATATGGCATTAGGCCTTATTATTTTTAGAGATAAAATTATTGGGGAAGCTGGACGGTTAATCTTTTTTCCATCATTTCCATCAGCATAATTATAAAATATTTTCGTAATCGTGCCGGACTTTCTAAGGGGGCTTTTACAGCGGAAAGTTCTGGCTTTCCGTGAATTTTAGAGAAGTAATATTGCACATTACCATTTTCTGTGAATAGTGATTCAACAAACCAGTGGTCAATACTATTTGCACTTTCAATCATACATGTTGCTGTCGATCGAAGTACTGAGAATATTATGCATGAGTGACAACATTGTCAATTAGCGTACCCATAAGTGGCCGTCCTTCGCAGAACAAAAACTGATTCTACCAATCAATTTGAGTGCGTTGAAATTCAAAGAAAGTTAGATCATAAGCCAGAAAGAGCACTATTTGACTAAATTTATATATTATATATATTTATATATGTTTTTATAAGAATATAATAATTTCTCTTAGGATAATAGCAGGAATTTTGTTTAAAATTTTATTAATTATGAGAAAAACTTTTATGTATTACCTGTTACTTTACTGCAGTCTTCAATTGGAAACTTCGTCAGGGCAACCCCAATTAGATGAGAAATCCGGATCATTGAATCGAAGCATTGGGTATAGTTTTGGCAACACGTCCATGAGAAATTTTGGTGGAACCAACACAGCGACTTCAAAAAAAGAAATATCCCGATTCAAACAAGTCAACTTAATTTATCAACAAAGTTCAGGAGAAACAGGCAAAGGATTTTTTGTTGAACTATCAATAGATTTTAACAATGGCTCAAAGGGATATATTTTGAATAAGGAATCTAATTCATCTTTCTTTTTTATGGCTGTATAATTAGTTTAACGTTACGGAATAATAAGTTTTGGTGGCATACTTCGTACCCTCTTTTGGACCACTAGCGCCAAAACTTTCCCCTTAAAAATTATACTTTATTCTCCATGTCTTAAGCTGTACACAAATATTTAGAAACTACATTTTAAGCCACTGAAGCAGCATTAAATTTTGCAATGATATCTAAAAATTTTGTAAGCCTTTTCCGTCAGGTTGTACTTAACACTAAAGTTCATGAACAAATGAAAACCTTTCGTCATAGCGTCTTTGCCATTGGAGGACACATTATTCAAAAAGGAAATCAAAGAATATTGAAGTTATCTCTTGCCATGAAGAGACGGGAATGGTTTACTGGCCTATGGATGAATACGAATAACCTAAAATCGACTTTCATTTTTAATTTCTAATGACAATTCTGGGATAAATTATTTACATTATTGTTTTAAACAGAAAGCTTGGACCGACTTTGACCACTTATACCAGTGTGAGAAAGAAAAAGAGAATGAAAAGTGAAGTGGCTGGAAAAGTGCTTGTCTCTTCACGTTTATTTTTTCATTTGTACAATGATTTCAACTATTTCATGCCTTTTACGGTGTGCGATGGGTATTACGAAATCACCGGTCATGACAAGTTGATCTCCGGTATCAATTCGCAACACGTGACGGGGATTGATCACATAAGATCGGTGGGTCTGAACAAAGCTATATGGTTCCAGCAGGGCTTTGTATTTGCCGATATTATATGAGCTGACCATCTCCCTTTTATCTGTCAGGTGGATTTTGGTATAACGCTCCCATCCTTCACAAAAAATAATATCGCTGATCTTCACAAAAGTTATTTCATTGACATAATTGATAGCCATGTATTGGTCATTCAGATCATTTTTCTTAATATTTTCCAGTAAGTACCGGTAACTTTCCATGGCGTGTTTGATTTCTTTACGCTCTTTGACCAGTTCGAGAGCGGCCCGTAGCTCTTCAGTTTCAACTGGTTTAAGGAGATAGGCGAGCGCAGAAACTTTTATGGCATTAAGAGCATATTCAGAATGGCTGGTGACAAAAATCAATTCAAAATCAATAGTGTCAAAATACTTCAGGAGGTCGAAGCCGTTTTCGCCGGGCATGATGATATCAAGAAAAACAATATCCGGTTTATAGATGCGAATGCAATCAACTGCTTCACTAACATTATGGACCACAGCGGAGATTTCAATGTGCGGAAAATTTGTGAGTAACTCATTTTCCAGAACCTTGCTTACTTTTGGTTCATCATCTACAATAATGGCTTTCAGATTTTCAGAACTCATAAAAAATTCCTTTAATTACAATTTTTGTTAATGTGCCCTTATATTTGAGATCTTCAGGGTTCAATTCTTCGTTAGACAAAGTTATATTGTATTGCGAAAAACTATTCAGCAACTCGATTTTTTCGTTCAGAATATCTGAGGCATGAGATTCGTGGTTGGTTGTATTACTTTGTTTCATTGCTTGTGAAGCTTTGATACCAATGCCGTTGTCCGCCACAATTAGATGCAGGTCAGAACCAATTTTTTTTATTAAAACCGTTATCATTCCGCTATCCGGGCGATGGAATAGTCCATGTCGAACCGAGTTTTCAACAATAGGTTGGATGAGCATTGTGGGAATTTTTAATGATACGCTGTCAATCTCCTTATCTACTATAATATTAAAATCGAAGCGGTTGTCAAACCTCATTTTCTCCAGAATTAGATACTGCCTGATCATATCTATTTCGTTTTCAATGTTGATCAGCGAGGACCTTGAAGAATCCAAAAACCGGCGCATTAATTTGCTAAAACTGTTGAGGTAGAACTTTGCATTGTCTGAATCTCTGAGTAATAAGAATGATTTGATGGCAGTCAGGGAATTAAAGAGAAAGTGTGGATTCATTTGGTTTTCGAGAAGCTTTATTTTGGTCTCCCGGAGATTATATTGGGATGTCATCATATAGTGTTCGAAGACTTTATTTTTGAGGTTTTGTCTTCGGAAGAAAAAGACGATTGTACCGATCAATAAGATATTGAAAGAGGAAAGGAACCACCAGGTTCTGTACCATGGGGTTAGAATTTCAAACGGTAATATTTTTCTAGCTAGAACCAATTTTGTAAATTTATTGACTGCTTGAAGTTCTAAATAATACCTTCCAAATGATAAATTGGTTAGCTCTAGATAATTATTGTCTAGTTCTATCCAGGAATTTGAATCACCCAATTTGTATCTAAACCTTGTATCGTCCATTCGGGTGTAATCAAATGTAGAAAATTTAAAGACAAATTTCTTGTAGTTATAAGGTATTTCGGCTTTTGCTGAAACTGGGAAGTGGGTGTTATCCACAATAAAATCATAAATTAATAAATTACTTCTACCTGTATCTTTTAAAAATGGGCTAAATGATATAATGTTCTCTTTGGTAACAACAAAAATTGAATCTTTAAATGGATAGCATAAAATTATATTATCAGGATAAAGTCCGTATGAACTTGCATAAACTGTATTAAAATTTAGAACATTTCCTTTCTTAATATAAGAATAAATACCCTTGTTTGTATGTACTAAAAGATAATTTCCAATAGAAAATATGCTTTTACAAATTGTGTTATCACTCTTATCCAAAATCGTCCATTCACCGGACCCAAAATTTGTATATACACCATTTCCATTGGTTATCCCAACTATGAAATCATTTTCAGCAAAAGTAAATATGTTTGTGATGTTAATATTATGGCATTTGCTAATAAAGTCTATTGAATCGACGAGAACTAAGTTCCTATTAAATTTGTAAAGTTTATTTAATGATACTATAAATAGATTTTCTGAATTAGGCATTTAACTTACTCTAAGCATTTTATAATAAGCAGGTTTATGCTTTACCATTCGAATCATTAAGTTGTCGAAAATATCACCATTCATTAAATGCCTATTATATCTGTAGCTA
>JAIBCI010000020.1 GCA_019694255.1 Saprospiraceae bacterium | reverse complement strand
TATAGCTACAGATATAATAGGCATTTAATGAATGGTGATATTTTCGACAACTTAATGATTCGAATGGTAAAGCATAAACCTGCTTATTATAAAATGCTTAGAGTAAGTTAAATGCCTAATTCAGTTCAATTATTTTAATGGTAATACTAGTTTTTTGTACAGTATTTATACCATTCTCTGTTAACTCGTGTAAACAAGATATCAACACATCAGCTGTAAATCAGTTGATTAAATCAGAAACCTTAAATTCAGATGTATTATTTGGAGACCCTTATGATTGTAGTAATGAAGATGCATTATATTGTACTGAGCCATATGATTGTATTTGTGGAAGCCCCAATTCTTCTTGTTGTACGCGAGAAGACTTAGATCCGTGCAATTATGCTACAATGGGTGAATATGCCGATGCAGTGGCCTGTGAACTTACTAAGGCTATTAATGGGTGCATTCCCCAAGACTGGGAATTTGGTTGTGAGTATTGGGGTACGATTTGTGTAAAGAATATTTTAACTCCGCCATCCTTACTTTCATTATATCCTGGTGCAACTCCGTTTAAATATTGTGATGCTTCGGATTGTTCTGAATTCTATTGCGAACTGCCAACAACGTTGCACTATCAACACATTTTTATGAGTATATCTTATCAAAATGCACTTATTTATTATGCGAGACAAATTGCTCAGCTCTATAAGCCAATATGTGAAGAAGGTAAAGTATGTCGAATAGGAAGAATCCTTTTTAAGTCTTGTTTGATCTCTAATCATGGTTGCAATACTAAAGGGGATATTTCATGTTATGATAAAGAGATTCGATTAATGATTGAATATTATTGTTGTCCTATATAATTGTTCTATTAATGATTAACATTTATAAATTAATAATAATATTAATTTTTTCTAGCCAAGTTAGTGCAACTAGTCAAGAATTATGGCATAAAATTACAGTGAATAAAAATGCACAAATCAATGATGTTGCATTGGATAGTCTTGGCAATTTTTATCTATCGATTAAAGGATATGAAGAATTGTACAAAGGCTCCTTATTGGATGATAGTATCAATTTCAACTTATTACCAAGAGTTCAAGATAGGACATTTTTTATTTATCAAAATCAAGTGAAGTTGATGATCGATACGAATAATCATCTTCTGGCGCTATATGGAATTGGTGGAGACTTTATTCCTTACCGTCTAGGTCAGAATGGATTTGAATATGATAACTTTACCGATCCTACAGATGTTACCATTATTCCGGGTTCTACTATAGCAAACGAAGAAGGAACCTATTTCATCAATTACCTTTCTGAGGTATACAAACTTAATACCAAATGGAAAATCAATTCTTCAACTAAAGTATTTTCTACAACAAATAGTAATGAAATTATTTTTAAAATATTTCCCTATAACGATTCTACGAATTATGCTTTTGTCGAAGAATTTAACAATCAAAAAATATTTAAATTCAATTCTAAAAGTTTAAATAGTGAAAAAATATTATTAACTTCAAGTATACTAAATAATCCGTTAAATGTTGAAGTAACAAAAAACGGAGATATATATTTTCCAACAATTTCAGGATTATACCACTATTATCCTGATTTAATTAGTTTGGAAATACCGGTTATAGATTCAACCAAAGGTTATAATAGTAATATTACAGATTTTAGACTAAGTAAGAAAAAAGACATTTTAATTGCGAGAACAAATAGTTATTATTTTTTTTCATATGATCAAGGTACGACTTGGATAAAACCATTAGCATTTAACAAATCTTTCCCAAGAGGGACAATTAGTAAATTGGAAGTCTATGATTCAATTCGAGCAATATTGCAAATAAATGATTCTTGCAACAATAATTTATGTTTTATTTTACACCCTAAGCATAGAATGTGGATTGTTCCTGAAGTTAACAGGCAATACTGGAATTATACAGATATTTTGAAATCTAAAGCTGGTAACTTATATGCTAAACTTGATAATTGTAATTATAAGTATAGTCTGAATGAAGGAAAGGATTGGCAAAATTTGTTGATTAATGGAGAAAACGTTGAGAATTTATTAATTAATCAGAATGATGATATAATTAGTTACTTTAAGAAGGACAGTGTCTTATATCTTTCACAAAATAACAGTTTTATTTGGACTCCTGTTTTTAGTACTATGGGACAAATCATTAATTTGTCTTTTTTACATGATACCAGTTTTTTTCTAATAAGCGAAAGAAGGAAGCTAAACCAAGCAACAGAGTATTATTTTTATTATTCAATGGATGGATGTAAAACTTGGGAATTAACCTATAATGGCGAATATGTTATTCCAAACAATACCAAATTTAAATGGGATCCTAGCGGAAAAATGCTTGCTCTAACTGGAAAGAAGGTCTTATTTTCTATAAATCATGGTGCCAGTTGGAGTGAAGATGTTAGGTTTTTAAATATTGATGTTCAAAATATTAATTTTTTAGGAAAAGATTTAGCAATTTTAGATGCTAAAATAAATAATAAAAGATGGACTTACTCAACTACCGATTTTATAAATTTTGCTGAAGTAGATGCAGGTTTTCATGGTAAACTGTCTTATCCTCTAAGTTATATAACAGATAATGAGCTTTTAGGATTGTTTTCTGAAACTGAAGGATTAAAGATTTCAAAAGATAAAGGTAAAACTTGGAGAGAAGTCAGTACTGGAATTCCTATTGACACATCTATTAGATACACAGCATTTAATTCTATTTGCATAAGTGATAATAATGCTTCTTATATTTCATTGGCATATGATGGAATTTATAAGTGTGCCGAACCTTTATTGAATTCTGTTAAAATTAACAATTCAATTAATAATAATGACTATTCAATATGCCCAAATCCATTTAAGGAATCTCTTTTTATAGAAAGCACAATTTCTAATGATAATTCTACTTATAATATTAAAATAATAAATTTATATGGTCTGATTCTAATGGAAAAAAATTTATCAGGACGTAACGTAAAATTGGATGTAAGGTCACTGCCTGCAGGTATATACTTTGCTTATTTGGAGAATGGTTTGAAGCCTGTTGAAGTAAGGAAATTAATTAAATATTAAAACTCTTCGTTGAGCGTATGCACAAGCCTAGTTTCTTTGATATTCTAATCAAAAAAATCAATATATTTAAACTTGATGAAAACGATTACCGCAATAATTGCCCTATTCATTGTACAGTATTTAAGTAGTGCAATATTTTCACAGGACAATAATACGATCAGTCAAAACGCTGAGTGGTCGTATACTGATTATAAGCATCCGGACATTTTTACAAGTGCTTCGAATACTTCAAACCTTTTGCCAGATAGCCGTTCAAACATCTTCAACGGGATGGAGGTGAAATGCAAAAGCAATGTCACCTTGGATTTGAGTAAAGGCGGAATCGGGGTGTTAAACTATAAGGATGTTCTTCTTTCTGGCCCTATGGGCAACGGACTTAAATATTATTTAGGAAGATCCCAATTTGACTGCGATGACATTCCGGAGCGAATTGTTGTACTCATTGTAACGGATAGTCTGCAAAATATGGATACGTGTCAGACCAGGGTTGTTATCAAAGATATAACCAGTCCAACAATATCTTGTATGACACAGACGGAAGTTCAATTAAATGCCACAGGGCAGTTTGAGATAAAAGAACCGAAAAGCTACATCATGCAATATCGTGACAATTGCTTTTTAGACATTAATAAGACTGTCTCTGATAAAAGTATTATCGATTGCAATGACAAACCTGCAAAGAAAGTAGTATTTACTGTGACCGATGAAGGCGGTAACGCTTCAACATGTATTACAAATTTTGTTGTAAAAGATTCGGTCAAGCCACAAATAAGGTGTCTGCCCCAAACTACAATTGACGTTACACCCGGTACTTATCAAATTAACTTTAAAGATTACAGTCAAAATTCATTCATTTCATTATTGACGGATAATTGTACAGTAAAAAAGACCATTTTTAATCCATCAGAAACTAATCTAAAGCAATTCGGAACAACAAAAGTTCAACTTCAAATAATTGCTGAGGATGATTCAGGGAACTCTGCTGAATGCACAACTGAGGTAATCATTCGCAAGCAAATTAAAGCCGTTCCATCGGGCAAGATCATTCTGAAAGAAGAATAAACAGGGCACCGCAATATTGAACTCCATGTTAGGAGAATAGTGAAATGTTGTCGCAAGTGTAGAGAACCCATCCCGACCTTCCCTTGGCAAGGGAAGGAGAAGAGAACCCATCCCGGCCTTCCCTTGGAAAGGGAAGGAGTAGTGAACCCATCCCGACCTTCCCTTGGAAAGGGAAGGAGAAGAGAACCCATCCCGTCCTTCCCTTGAAAAGGGAAGGAGAAGAGAACCCATCCCGACCTTCCCTTGGAAAGGGAAGGAGTAGTGATAATAAAAATAAAAAAGTGATACAGATGAGACACCATGAAGCGATTTATTTTGCGAGAGCGCTAAGAAAAACCATGACTCCTTCCGAAAAAATATTCTGGGAAAAAGTTAGAAAGAGAAGACTTTTAGGTTTGCGCTTTTTGAGGCAATATAAAATTGAGCATTCAAATGTTATGAATGTTAGAAATTTTTTTTTCGTTGATTTTTATTGTCATGAATTAAGACTGATTGTTGAAATAGACGGAAGCATTCACAAAAAGCAAAAGGAATATGACCTTGCGAGAGAAAGCATCCTTAGAGAAATGAAATATAAAGTGTATCGAATTAAAAATGAAGAAGCGTCCTCAGATCTCGCAATATCAAAATTTATCAATTATTGTGAACAACTAAAAAAGATTTCAAGTAACAAATAAGACAAAACTTACCCCTTCCCTTTGTAAGGAAAGGCAGGGAAGGGATAGTCAGTTTTTTCAGATTATTTTATCTGACTTCCATGGAAGGAGCTATCCGTTGATTATAGAAAAAGAAGCTGAATCGTATAACATTGGGCAGGAAAGTACCATCACCAATTATAAATGTAGTGTTGAAATGTCTATTTTACCAGGTATCACAAAACTTTTGGTCCAGCACTTCATCCAAGCCCATATTCTGATTGAAGTATCTTCTGACCCATTGGTTAGTAAATAAATACCTGGTTGAATCAACATTTTTAGACTTAAAGGACAAACCGGGCTGTTTGTCTATTTTGAAGCATACCGGAAGGTGAACAATATCGGGCAAATTCTTCTTAAGATCTATTTCAAGGTCAGGAATTTGTCTCAGCACTTGCGAATGATTATCACGTTTTAGTTTATACAATACTAATCTTTTGAGAATAAGATCCTCGTTTTTAAGTTCAAAAAATAGCTTCTTACTGGGTTCACTTTTAAATTGACGTAATTCTACAACCAATTCTCCATCATCATATGTGTAGTAGCCTCTTTCAATTGCTTTATTTTTCATCAATTCCTGTAGATCAATATTCATATGTTCATATTTAATGACCGGATTGTAATTCTTATATTTAACCTGGTTGTCCGAAACAAAAATTACCCTGTAGTCATCAATAAAATACAGAAACGAATATTGCAGAACCTTTGGAGCATCTTTGGGATTTTCTAACATCGATCTGGATTTGATTTCCTTTTTTCTGTTTTTGATAGATTCATAGTCTTCCTGTTGGGCGCTGTTGTCAATATCGTATTCAGAATCTTTTACAAGGGCCCTCTGATTAAAGAAATTCAAAAGATCTTTGGCATCACATGATCGGGGAAGCTGATAATGTCTGCCTTCAAAATTGGCATCGGTCCATTTAAGTCCTACTGCAAAAACGTGCTTATTGTCAAGCGTATCCAGGTGTTTATTTCTTCTATTCCCTATAATATCCTGGAATATCATAAAGTCTGAAGTCCTGGCTACATCACGGCGGCATGATATAAGCGTAAGTACGAGTAACAGAATGGCAGTAAATTTCATAATCAATTTTTGATAGGATAAAACCCAATAATTCCCAAAGAATACGATTCTTTCTGCAGTGAATAGTGCTTGGACATTAATCCAGAGTTGTGAATCAGATTCTGTACATCGAGCCAAGGCAAATTATTGGCACTAAGACTAATGGAATAGTCTCTCCGAAGATCATTCAATACAGCGTAGATTCTTCCGGCATTGAGAAAATATTGTCTTGGATCCCGATGCAGTACCAGTGACTGTTTGAGAACATTACCAATTTCAAACATTCCATGACTATATCCTGTAAAGCGGTCAAACCCTATGCCGAATGAATATCGTGACCCATGTGGATTGGTTAATTCATCTAATGGCTGACGGTCATTGCCATATTGAATAAATCCCCCGCCAGTCCACCAGCGATCGCGTCCATCACCGGTAAAAAGATACTGGTAAGGAGTACCATCGTTATAATAGGCAAGCACAGCCTGCCATAGCGATATTCTGGCAAAGCCTACCTGCTGGTGTCTTCCATTAAAATTGGTAATGAAGTTTGTTCCCAGTGTTAGGCTGGAATTGTAATCCTGAATAATTCCTGATCGGTAGAAATAATGGAAGGTTCTGTTTTCCAGCTGAATAAGACCGGGCTTTTTATCGCCTCCTAATGTGATTGAAAGACTGTTGATCAGGTCTATTTGCGAACTCGATGATTGTCGTATCACTCTTTCATCAACTTTGTTTTTCTGGTCAGTCTCCGTGTATTCGAGTACACTGGTACCAAGTCCCCTTTGGTATAAGGTAATTCCCGGTTGAAAAGCAATGTCGGCAAAAAAGTTGTTAGCAATTTTAATCTCCCGATGAAATCCGAAATTAATTCCGCAGGAGAAGTTTGTGGTAAAATGAGCCGAAGGAACCCCTATTTCAAGTCTTGCAAATCCAGTTAAAGATATATTTTGCCGAATTTCCTGGGCATTTGTCGAAAAAACTGCAATGGTCAGACATTTGATAATAAAATAGCGAAGACGCATACTTTGGTATTTTAAAAATACAAGGCTTGAAATTAAAGATTAACGGCTTAAATATGAATTACAGAATAACTTGTTTGTTATCAACATATATTAAAAATAAATTTAAGGTCTATCGAAGAATTGTGAATTGTTGCAATTCGCAGGCAGTTTTTCCAAAATAATGATAGAATAATAAGTATACTCTGTAGGGAAAGCTTATTTTTGCATCCCGAAAATCATGGGCGAAGGCCTTTGGGAGGAAAA
>JAIBCI010000001.1 GCA_019694255.1 Saprospiraceae bacterium | reverse complement strand
TTATCCTTATAGCACCAATAAAAGTATCATCAAAAAGAATGGCAAATGAATTAGCAGCAGTCTGTTGAAATGAAAAACTCAATGCAATAATAAAGAATACACCGAGAAAAAATCCAAATCCTGCAGCACTATTGACTGCAAAAATCATTGCAACCGCACCTAGAAGAGAAAACAGAAGTCCATACACAATACTTTTTTTATAACCCCAATGACTGACAAGGTCCCTGTTTTGCAACGCACTGAAAACAAACAGTCCTAGCGCGCCGATGTAATATGCACCGTAAAAAGCAAAATCAACCAGCTGGCTTTGAAATTGGTCGAGTTTGAAAAAATGCTTGCAAAAAGGGATAAAGACTCCGTTTCCTGCAGCGATAAAGCCCCAAAAAAAGAAGACGGTTATCAGCGTTGTCAATGCACTTGTATTGGTCTTTTTCATAAGTTTGTATTATCCGGCTCCAGCTGTAATAATAGACATTTTGTCACAATCAAGATACGTTGTGCTCACTTTTTTTATAGTGTCATCACTTATATTTCTAATAGTATCGATTAATTTTTCGAATGCGTTGACATCTTTAAATTCCGTGGTCAGGATTTTTATTAATAGGATGGACTGGTAAGGTCCATCAATCATTCTCAGCAAGTGGCCATTGAGATAATTTTTTACCATTTGCAATTCACCTGGATAGGTACCTTTTTCCTGTAGCTTCCTCGTTTCTTCTTGTATAATTTGTATAGCCTTGTTGGTCTGAGACTCATTAAGCTCTGCACTGATGTAAAAGACGCCGTCATAGAGCTGAGCATCTAGAGTGGTGCCGATATCATAACACAAGCCATGTTTTTCTCTAACCTGGCTCATCAGTCTCGATCCAAAATAATCCCCGAGTATCGTATTGACGACATACATGGGAAAATAATCTTCCGCTGTCTTTTTAAAGATTGGCAACCCCATATTCAGACTTGTTTGGGCACAACGCGCAATGGGAAAATGTTTTCTTGCCATGGTATATTCTGTCCGTTCATAGCAATGTAGCTTCTTGCCTGAAGCAGGTATATCTGACAATCGCTGTTGCCAGAACAAATCCGGAAGTTTCGGACCACAGTAAAATACTTTAAGTTTGTCCGCAGTATAATTATTACGAAAATAATCTTCAATGTCAGCACTCGTGACTTTATCAATGAGCTGCTCGCTGGTATTGTATCCATACACATTATCCTCGCCGAAAACTTGCGCAGATAATTCTCTATATGAAACAAAATCCGGCTCTGATAGCTGGTGGGATAGCTGCGATCTCAGCGAAATCTTTTCTTTAAGGAGGTTCTCCTCAGCAAAAACTGGAGTGGTGATCTGCTCTATTAAGAAGGTGAAGACTATGTCAAAATACTTGTATAATGTATTGATGGCTATGACCGTAAAGTCCAGATCAGCGTGGACCTGATAAGTACATCCGTAATAATCAAAAAATTCGGCAATTTCTCTCTGATTTTTATGTTGAGAACCCTCCAAGAGCTGATTGGCACAGAGCCTGGAGCTTAGTCTGACTTCTTCTCCCAGCCGCCCATTCTCAAATACCAGTTCAGCATAGCAAATCTCATGTTCGCCACTATCAATAGTATATACTTTTATTCCACCTGTGGTGTTAATCTCATTATAGCCAGGACAAAATAAATTCCAGTCGGCCGGTGCCGGCCTGAGAATATTACGGTTTTTCAAATAGTTTGAATCGATTTTAATTGATCAATGGTCGCAAATTTGGTTATAACCGTTCAATTATATTTAAAAAGTTTTACTAATTGGCTTGGATCCTTCAGTTGCGGAGTAAATTTGCGCGATATTTAAATAAGGCCAATGAAGTTTGTAGTATCGACCACAGCTCTGACGCGTGCCCTCCAAATGACCTCTGGAGCACTGACAGCCCACCCCGTTATGCCTGTACTTGAAGATTTCTTATTCGAGCTTCACGGGAATAATCTGAGCATCAGCACCTCTAACCTGGAAGTTTCCATCAATGTAATAATTGAGGTAACGGGTACGAAAGATGGAAAAATTGCAATACCTGGCAAAATTCTCCTCGATTCATTGAAAATGCTTCCTGAACAGCCGGTTAGTTTCAACATTGATACAGATAACAGAGGCATTGAGATTACGGCTACCTCCGGTAAGTATAAGCTGGTTGGAGAGAAAGCAGAAGATTTTCCAGTTATTGAGCGGCCGGATAAGGAAGATCAGTTAACACTTCAGTCAGATCAAATCATCAAAGGAATCGAAAAATCATCATTTGCAGTCAGTAATGATGAGATGCGCCAGAACATGAGGGGAATCAATATGAATATTGATTTTAATCAATTGACTTTTGCTGCAACAGATGCCCATAAACTGGTTAGATATACTTTCCGAGAAATGGAATCTAATGTTGCAACCAGCATCATTCTTACCAAAAAAGCCATGCAGATCCTAGGAGGCATTCTACCGAAAAATATTCCGGTCACTATGCACTTTAATAAAACCAAGGCTTTCTTTTCTTTTGAAAAAACCTTGTTATCCACACGACTGGTTGAAGCCAAATTTCCGGATTATAATGCTGTAATTCCTGTTAGTAATGACAATATACTTACCGTTACAAGACTGGAGTTTGTCTCTGCTTTAAGAAGGCTTTCAATTTTTGCGAGTAAGAGTACTAACCAGATTGTTATGAGCATAAATGATGGGAGTTTGACGCTCAATGCGCAGGACCTTGACTTCAATAATGAGGCTACCGAACAGTTAGGTTGTACATATGAAGGAAGCCCTATCAATGTTGGTGTCAACTGCAAGAATCTCATTGAAATCCTATCGCTGATAGATTCAGATCAGGTTATACTTAAGCTTAGCCAGGATAATAAACCAATCGTAATAGTGCCTTCCGAGCAAGACCCCGGAGAAGATCTATTGATGCTGATTGTGACGATCTCTTAAATGCTTGTCGGTCTTTTCTTTGGATCTTTTAATCCAATACACAACGGGCATCTCATTATTGCGCAATACCTGCTGAATGAGCTGGTTGTTGATCAGATTTGGTTAATTGTAAGTCCACATAATCCGCTTAAAGAAAAATCTTCGCTTGCAAAGGATTATGACAGGCTCCATCTGGTAAGGTTGGCAACGGAGGACAATCCTAAAATAAAAGTATCAAATATTGAGTTCAACCTGCCCAAGCCGTCATATACCATCGATACATTGACCCATCTCAAAGAAAAATATCCAGAACAGGAGTTTGCCCTCATCATGGGGGGAGATAATCTGGTTAGTTTGCCAAAGTGGAAAAACTACGAACTTATTCTTCGTGATTACAGGATTCTGGTGTATAAAAGGCCCAGCTACAAAACAGACTTTGAGTTATTAAATCATCCAAATATTATAATACTGAATGCCCCGTTACTAGAGATTTCTTCAACTATGATCAGAGATTTAATTCACAGGGGAAAATCCGTTCAATACCTCGTACCGGAAAAAGTATTCGAAGAATTGTCTAGTTCCAAGTTATATCATTGAAATAACTGAGGTTTTTTCCTTTGATTCATCTTATCGGGCAAAGACTTTTTCATAAAGTTCAAGTACGGTTGACAGTTGAATAACTCTAATTCCGCTCTGCTTTTTTCTGATGACTTGTCCGTTATATTTTGAAATACATATTGCCTTAAACCCTTGCCTTTCCGCTTCTTGAATTCTTAAATCAACCCTGCTTACCGCGCGGATTTCGCCGGATAGTCCAACTTCACCCGCAAAACATACTTGTCGATGAAGAGGATGATCTTCAAGAGAAGAAATCAGTGCGGCAACGATTGAAAGATCAAGTGCAGGATCCATAATTTTTATTCCCCCTGCAATATTGAGGTACACATCCTGAGTACCAAAATGAAACCCGCACCTTTTTTCCAGGACGGCCAGAAGCATGCTGAGTTTACGGTTGTCAAAACCAGTTGCTACTCTTTGTGGACTGGAATAAACCGCTCCGCCTACTAACGCCTGAGTTTCAACCAAAAGAGGTCGCAATCCCTCAATTGTACAGGCTACTGCACTTCCGCTTAGCCGGTCATCGTGCTGACTCAACAATAATTCGGAAGGATTCGAAACCGGACACAGGCCTTCCTGCTTCATTTCATAAAGGCTTAATTCATCCGTCGATCCAAACCTGTTTTTCTGTGTTCTCAGTACCCGGTAAGCATAGTGCCGATCACCTTCAAAATGCAGAACTACGTCCACCATATGCTCCAGTAGTTTGGGGCCTGCAATATCTCCTTCCTTGGTAATATGCCCGATGATTAATACCGGCACAGCCAACTCCTTGGCATATCGGATTATCTCATTCGTACATTCCCTGATCTGGCTGATGGACCCGGTAGCAGAGGATAGCTGATTATTGTGTATAGTCTGAATACTGTCAATGATGAGTAACTCAGTCTTCATTTTAATGGCTTCCTGAAGAATTGACTGGATATCGGTCTCACCCAGCAAATAACAGTTCTTCTGATTGCCTTTGATCCTGGCTGCTCTGATTTTAATTTGCTCTGTGGATTCTTCTCCGGACACATAGAGTATCTTGGTGAGCGGTAAGCTCATGGCAAGTTGAAGCAGTAGCGTTGATTTGCCTATACCAGGCTGGCCTGCAAGCAGAACAACAGAACCTTGCACGAGTCCTCCTCCAAGGGACCGGTTAAGCTCCGGATCATTTGTATCAATTCTTTCAACCGAACTGTCTTTCACCTGATCCAATCTGACTGGAGAGGTCTTTGGCATCTTGCCAGCCAAAACCTTCCATGCAGGCTCCTCCTTTGTACCTGTGCCAGGCGCGCTGATGAGCTCTTCCAAATAGGTATTCCATTGCCCGCAAGTTGGACAATGTCCGATCCATTTCGGCGAATTTGTCCCGCAATTACTACAGATGAAAACTGTTTTTGCCTTGGCCAATATGTAAATTTTAGGTGGTAGGTGTTACTTCAAAATAAAAATCAAGTCAAAATTAAAAAATTAAACGAACAGGTCGCAATTAAGTACAATTACAGGAGCCCTTGGAAAAAATTTGGTTTTTCAATTGGTTTTTGGAAGTTAAGTAGTGTGACATTGTTCATGCTTGATGCGCTACGTTTTAACTGTACAAGTCAAAACAACTTTCACGTTATATGCGTTTCTATGACTCCTAGGTGGTCTGACCCCGGGATTGATGTATTTTTGCGCCATGGAATCCAATGTCTATTTACCCGCCGTTGAAAGCCTGATATTTACGGCCCCTCAGGCAATTAAACTGGAGGAAATCAAATATTGTCTGGAGAATACCTATGGTCTGAGTCTGGAGCTGGCGGAAATTGAGAATATGGTCTCTCAGATCAAGGCTCGTTATGAAGGTGTTGAATTCGGTATTGAAGTCCGGGAAATCGCTGGTGGAATTCAATTTATGTCCAAACCAGCACAGTTTGGTGTGGTCGCTGAGTTCATTAAGCTGACCAATAAGAAAAAGCTCACCAAAGCAGCAATGGAGTCCCTGGCGATCATCGCCTATAAGCAGCCCATTTCCAAATCAGAAGTGGAGCAAATTCGTGGCGTCAATAGCGATCATTCCATTCAAAAGTTACTTGAAAAGGAACTGATTGAAATCAAAGGCAGAAGCGAGGGTCCTGGTAGACCGATCCTTTTTGGCACAAGTTCCAGATTCATGGAATATTTTGGACTTCATAGCCTGACAGACCTGCCTAAGCTCAAAGACTTTAGCATTCCTGACAGCGCAGTTGGCGAACCCGCGCCGGTTGAAGAATTAGTTGAAATGGCTGAGGATAAACAGCCTGATCTGAACGAAGATGAGTGAGTCAGTGTCCTTGGTTAATCGAGTGGCAAATTCCGGATTGATAACCATCGATCTGGAAGATTTTTACCCGGCTGAAGAGCTCATTGAACTGGATATTAAACAGTTTTTATTTAAAGAATTGATAATCAAAGAATTAGATTTTAGAAAAGCACTTCAAGAATACAATTGGTCCCAGTATGACGGCAAAATCTTGTGTGTTTATTGTTCCACTGATGCTATTATACCGACCTGGGCCTTTATGTTAATTGCCCGTTATGCACATGGCCATGTTGTGAATCTTTTCTGGGGCGAAGCATCTCGTGCTCTTATTCAATATTTCGATTTCGTAATTAAAAGCAAGGATTGGAGTCAGTTTCAGGGATCAAAAGTGGTCATTAAGGGTTGTAGTCACAAACCCGTTCCGGCATCAGCATACCAATCTCTGACTTCTATACTGATGCCAATTTGCAGTAGTATAATGTACGGAGAACCATGCTCTACTGTTCCAATCTACAAACAGAAAATCAATTCCGGAGCCTGAAGCAACTTAAGAAGGGCTTACCAAGGTGTTAATTCTGACTTAAATATGTTTCGCAAAAAACGCTTCTGTTAATTTTATAGTTTATTTGATGAAAATTCTAATCTTTAAAATATCAGTTATATGAAATATTTTGTAAATTTCTTTGTTCTGGTAGCGCTTATGACAGGCATAAGTCCTTTGTACGCTCAGCGGTTTGCGCTCGTAGATGTCAACAGAATCCTTGAAAATCTGGATGACTATAAAAAGGCACAGGACGAACTGGATAAGACCGCCGCCGTTTGGAAACAGGAAATCGCCGTAGAATATGATAAAATCAAGGCGATGTATAATAAATATCAGGCAGAACAGGTTCTTCTGACGGAAGATCAGAAAAAACAACGCGAAGAAGAAATTATGACACGTGAAAAAGAAGCGCGTAAAATGCAAAAAGATAAATTTGGTGACGATGGCGCATTGTTTAAGAAAAGACAGGACCTTGTCAAACCAATACAGGATAAAGTTCTTGCTGCGATTCAGGATTATGCTGCACAGAAAGGCTACGAGGCAATATTTGACACCAGCGGGTCAGCCGGAATAATATATTACAACAAAGACCTTGATAAAACAGAAGACATTCTCAGAAAATTCAGAACCACTGGAAAATAAAATACTTGTTTTATATTAACTTCAGCAAATTATATATTTTCGCCCTTTCGTTGAAATATTATCAAGTTTGAAAGACGTTGAATTCTTTGAACTAATTTTAAAACAACGAAAATTATTTTTATAAACTTGTGTCAGACCAATTAATCCATTAATTATAAATAGATGAAATTTAGAATTTTAGCTTTTTTAATGTTGTCCGGTATGATCATTTCACGGACAATTGCCCAGACTCCAACAAAAATAGGATATTTAAACTCTCAGGCGCTGCTGGCAGAAATCCCTGAAGTTAAACAGGCTGATGCCAATCTTCAGGCAATGCAGGCTCAGTATGAGAAAAAGGGTCAGCAAATGGTCGCCGATTTGGAAGCAAAGTATAAAGAACTCCAAAGAAAAGAACAGTCCGGAGAAATTTCTCCAAAGGCTCTGGATGAGGAAGGAAAAAAACTGAAGGATCAGGAAGCTGAAATTGGAAAATTTGAGCAAGATGTTCAAAAGCAGCTGATGAGCAAAAGACAGGAAACGCTTCAACCAATACTTGATAAAGTTAATAAAATTATCAAAGAGGTTGCTACTGAGAACCAATTCACTTACATCCTGGATTCAAGTTCCGGAATCCTTCTTTTTGCCCAGGATTCACTGGACATTACTGCCCTGGTAAAATCCAAATTAGGTATTTGAATTCTCCGGGCATGTTAACCAGCCCGATTGGAGTATTCGATTCAGGAATTGGTGGCCTCACGGTGGCGCAGGCAATACATAACGCGTTACCAAGGGAAGAAATAGTATACATTGGAGATACGGCGCATATGCCCTACGGAGACAAGTCTCCCGAATTAATCAGGCATTATGCTCATGATATTTCACAATGCCTGATAAAGCAATTCCATTGCAAAGCCCTGGTGATCGCTTGTAATACCGCTTCGGCTTCTGCCTATGAACTGTTGCGAGATTCCTTCAAAGGTATTCTTCCGGTGATTAATGTTATTGATCCTATGGTCGAATATGTTATTTCAAGAAATGATCTTCATCATGTAGGAATTATTGCAACCAAAGCAACGGTCTCATCTGGAGTCTATCAGGAAAAAATATCTCGTCGCAAAAAAGAACTGAATTATTCTGTTCTATCTACACCGCTTCTTGCCCCGATGATAGAAGAAGGATTTTACAATAACAGCATTAGCCATGCTATTTTGCACGAATACTTGTCCAATGAAGTTCTTCAGGGTATTGATGGTTTGATTTTGGCTTGCACCCATTATCCGTTAATCAAACCTGAAATTTCTTCTTTCTTTGACCATAAAATTCCGATCATTGACTCCGCGGAAGTCGTCGCAGCTAAACTGAAACATATTCTTGAAAAAGAAAAACTTTTGAATACAGCTGAAGGATTTCCCAATCATCAGTTTTATATCACTGATTACTCTGACCATTTTGTCAGAACTGCTAAATTATTTTACGGCGAACAAATAAATCTCCAGCGCCTGAATTTAAGTAATGAGTAAAGCAATCGGTTATACTTATGGCTTTTTTCAATGCACTTTAGGTTTGATTTTTTGTTATGTGCTCATGCTGTATCGGATTAACCCGCCAGATGGACAATATCAATAAGTTATATTTTGCTAAAACAGACTAAGCCAGTATTTTTCATTTACTGCATTTCCTCTTATATAATTATTATGTCGCATCTCATCTTAATGCTCACATTGCAATAATATAAATATATCAGGACTCTTAATAATCGATTGCCGTTTTAGAAAACAATGTTTCAATAATTTGCTTCACATTTTTTTCAATAAATGTGTTTATGCAGAATAATCCTCCTTTAAAATATCTTCATAATCCTTGATTCATGAATAGTTGGGATATTTATTCACTTTTCAAAAAATGAAAATATATAATGGCCAACGTGATTTTGTGAATATATGATAAAAAGCAATTGGATAAATCAAGTCCGGCTAACGAAATCATATTAAATCAGAATTGAAGAAGCATATATTTACTGGTAACAGACTCTTTCATTTAAAAAGGATTTTACTCATTTTTTGATATAGTTCGGTGTTCTCATATATGCCAGAAAACGACTCAGCACCGGGGCCATAAGCAAATACCGGTATTAGCACACCTGTATGTGAAGTAGTTGCAAAATTAACCTTCAAATTGTTTCTTTTAGAGCCGTTCAAAATACTCATCCCTCCGGTTTCATGATCTGCCGTAACAATTACTGTTGTGTGTTGATCCCTGATGGCCCAATCCATCACCGAATTGATGATTTGATTAAAATCTTCCATTTCGGCAAGTACGTATTTTAGATCATTAGCATGTCCACCCCAGTCTATCTGAGATCCCTCTATCATTGCAAATATTCCTGAGTTTTTCTTGTTAAGCATATCAAGCATCTCGATTGAACAATGCGACATATAGGATCGACCAGCAGTTGCAGGTAAAGGATCTCCGTCTGCTGTAAAAAAAACCAGCTTTTGTAGTGAACTAAAGTTATAGTGATCCGGATCATTCTGAAAAAAATCTGTAACTGTATAACCCCTCTTTACCAGTTCATTTTCCAGATTAAGGCTATCAGTTCTTCTTCTGGTAAAGTACCGTTGTCCTCCCCCAATCAATACATCACAACCCGAATCAAGTAAGTCAACTGCAATGGCTTCATAGGAATCCCTGTTATTGATATGCGAAACAAAAGCTGCCGGTGTAGCATGTACTATGGTAGAACTCACAACCATACCCGTAGCGATTCCCTTTCTTGAAGCTTTTTCAAGTATTGTCTCCATTGTATGACCAGATGAATCGACGCCGAGGTATTTATTTTTTGTTTTAATACCAGAGGCTATTGCTGTTGCAGAAGCGGCAGAGTCTGTAATCAAGTCATCAGACGAATTGGTTTTTTGAAATCCAATGGTATGAAACCGTTCAAATGCATTAATTTGCTTATTCGAAAAGGTAAATGCGCTGATTTGTTCAAGTCCCATACCGTCACCTATGATAAGAATAATCTTAGGTGAATTATTATTCACACTAGGAAGGTCGCTATTAACACCAACTGAAGCAATTTTCTGATGACCTGTCTTGCTACAGGATAGAAGTAAAAACAGTGACAATAATAAAATAGCCTTAATTTTCATACTAAGTTGTTGAGAACGTAATGTTTGCCTGGAAGCTCTCTGATGACTCCCCGAAATTCCAATGTAAGTAGTAGTCCCGCAAGAACACCCGGGGTAAGGTTAACCTTATAATGTATCTGGTCAATATGAATTTTGGTTTCCTTGTCCAAAACAGATACTATGCTTGACTCTTCCGGACTTAGATCAAACACTAGTTCTTTTACAAAGTTTTTCTTCAATTCTCTCTTGTCTGATATCCATTGCATATTCTGTAAAAAGTCATCGGGACCATTGAGGAGCGAGGCCTTATTGGTTCTGATCAATTCATTACACCCGGCAGAATGATCATCAATTATTCTTCCAGGGTATGCAAAAACGTCCTTGTGATACTGATTTCCATATTCTGCAGTGATAATACTGCCGCCTTGCAATTTCGATTCTATAACGACAATTGCGTCCGCCATGCAAGCAACGACTTTATTACGGAGCGGAAAGTTTTCTTTATCTGGTCTGGTATTGATTCCAAACTGGGTAAGTAATCCTCCGTGTTCCGTCATCTGATCTGCTAACTTCCTATTCTGTTGCGGATAAATATTATCTAATCCATGTCCCAGGACGCCCACTGTCTGAATCTGACATTCAATACTCTTTCTGTGTGCTAAGGTATCCACCCCGTATGCAAGGCCACTGACCACCAGAATGTCTGCTTCTCTTATTCCTTCGATGAATCTTTCTGTTACTGCCCTGCCGTAATCAGTAATATTTCTAGTGCCTACCACTGCAACAATCCTGGGATGATTAAGATCTGCGTTCCCTTTATAGTAAAGAATGCATGGGCTGTCCTGAAAGTTTTTTAATCGGCTTGGGTATTGATTCTCCAAATAGTACAAAATACTGATATCATTAGCATGGATAAATGCTAGTTCTTTTTCAGTTTCTTCTGTAACCGCCTCCAGGCTTATTTGAGAAAGGGTATATTGTCCTATACCTGGTATTTTTTCAAGCCGAGTTCTCTTTTCTTTGAATACCCCTTCAGCGCTTCCGCAATAACTGACCAGTAACCTGGTTGTCACAGGTCCTACACTTGATAATTTACTTAGGGCGATCTCGAAAAAATAATCAGTCATTAATGTAAGGTCATCTGATAAATAAGTTTTAATTCTGATAACCTGCTTTTCAAATCTTCCACTTGCTTGGCCGGCATTCCTTTGAGCGAGGAGACAATACTATATACCTCAATCATCTTTTCAAGCAAAGGTTTGTCGTTTCTTCTTATTTTATAGGCTTCCTCCAAATATTGAATCGCATAGTCATATTTCTTACCCTTCTTGAAAAATACTTCATATCCGGTATTAAAGTAAAAATTATATAAGGCTTCGTTATTTTCTGGTTTGCCTGAAATATAGTGAAGGTAGTCATTTACAAATTTAAGGTTAGGCTTTTTTTCTACAACCTTTACAAGATACGTAAGAAAGTCATCTACACTGCCGCCATTTTTGTGGTACTCAGCCAGTATACCTGCTTTCATATTTAAGGCCTGGTCGTAATCAGGAAAAATAAATAATGCTTTGTCGATAAATCTGGTGGCTTCATCCAGAAATCTCTTTTTTTGCTGGGGTTGTGCTTCGGCTTCCGCCATATGAAAATAGCTTACTCCCGTAAAAAGATTTATCCTTGCACTGTTCTTTGATACCTTAATGGCCGAGAAATTTAGTGTATCCCCGGAAGTCCAGTCGGGTATCCTTGTGAAAGTCCTGATGCCATAGAGTATCATAATCAAACCAAGAGCGGTAAAAGTTATTTTAGAATAAGTTATCCCTTTACTGATGAGTGTATTCGAATAGTGCACGATTAATATTACAAAAGCAATGGATGGTATAAACAAAAATCGCTCGTTCATGAACGTGCCAACAGGAATTACGATGTTGGAAGCTACTGATATTGTAATCGCAAAAAACAGTGTGGTATACCACAATATAGGGTCTTTCCTCCTGCGAAGAAATGCTGTTATCAATATGACTGAAATAAAAACAATTGCCATCCAGGTCCTTGCATCTTCCAAACCTAATTTAGGAACATGATAAGGATAGTAATCATGGGTTAGCGGATGCGGTACAAACAGAAGCTTTACATACCACATCAGACAAAATAATATTGTTGAATACTTTTCAGTAAGGCTCATTCCAAGAAAAGGATTGTTCATCAAGTCAACGATTTGACCTCCGCTACTGAAAAAATAGCCGATTACTTTTGTCCGGATGATTAAGAAAAGAATTGCGGGAATCCAAATAAACCACGTCTTTATTATGGCTGAAATACCGGGTTCATTTCTAAAGAATACAAGAGTCAGTGGGATGACCGCAAGAAAGGTAATGGCATTCTCCTTGGACATCAAAGCTAAAAAATAAAAAATACTACTGCTGAGTATCTTTAAAACTGATGGCTTCTCTTGATGATCAAGAATTATATTTAGCGTGAGCATACTGAACAGCAAACACAAAATCTCATCGCGTCCCTTAATATTAGCAACAGCTTCTGTATGTATTGGATGTATTATAAAAAGTAAAGCACCGATAAGAAGTATAAAGGAACTCCATCCAAATCGATTGCTGATTTTCCGGAGAAAATTATACACGACAATTCCACATAAGATATAAAGTAAAATATTAACCAAATGTGCAACTACTGTTGATTTTCCGAAAATTTGTTTCTCTATGGCAAAAGTTACGATCGAAAGGGGTCTGTACCTGGCTCCGGCAACATAATCCTGTTGTACGCCAAAATAACCAGTAAATGATTCTTTACTAAGAATATCCCAAATTCCAGCTAAGCCCTTTTCAACAAACTTATTCTCGTCATAGACTATGGTGTCATCCAGTGCAAAGCCATAATGAACGCATCGGAAATAAAGTAGAAATGAAACCAGTGCAATTAGCCCATAGGACAACCACTTGTTGCTAACAATTTTGTCAGTTAAATTCATATCTAAGATCAAAAATCCAAAGCAAAAATAATTAAGCTGAATACATTGAAAAAATTTTTATAGGCACCATTTCCCTTATGAATTCTCCTTGATATAAGCTGTTTTGAAGCATATATAATAAGGAAATAACTTGTTATATTTGTGTTTTATTAATATGTACCGTTCTCCAATTCTTTGGCTTTACCTGCTTTTTTCATGGATGATTAACCCATTGATCGCGCAGTTTAATTTCCAAATTGGATACCAATTTAGTTATGCTGATTTTACAGCGATAAACGGTGCCGTAGATTATTATAATGTTACCAATCCGGGACTTACAAAAAAGTTGGGTAAACTCACCAGCATGAACGCAATTACTTTGGGCGTTCGTCAGGGACTTGGCATTGTATCAGTTATTGGTTCCTGGACAAATCAAATAGACCGATTGCACAGTGTTGGCCCTCAGGCTGGCTCTTCGAATCCATCGTTTAATCGTGAGTTGTTTTTTAAGAATCAGATTTACAGTCTTGGATTTGAAAGTCTGTCTGGAAATTTTGGGCTAGGGGCTTGCATTGATTTAAGGCTGTTAAGCATTAAAAACAGGGACACCGGCTCTGATTTCAAACGGACGATTCTCGTTGATAGTAAACCAGGATCTACATTTTATACGTTCATTGATCTTCCTGTAAGCCCCAGAATGGGCTTGGTACTGAAATTGAGTTACGGGTTTCCCTGGAATTCAATTGGTCTGAAGAAATTTTCAGATTTTCTGACACCGGTTTTCTCTATTGGCTCCGAGTCGTTCAGGCAAATGGGCCTTAGTTTGATTTTTTCAAACGGCAGACAACCACGGTACTGATAAAATTGCGGTCAACTTTTGCTTAATTATTTGTGAATTGAATGTCACTTCCTTTCTTTCGTCTATCTTTGTTTGACAAATTTCCTTTGTAGGGGAGATTTCTGGTTTATTTGCCCGTCCTTACTTCTGACCAACCGGATCCAAAAAGACGGAAACTGAATACAGGATCCTGAATTGATACCTGACGGCCTGGTCCAAATTTTATCAAATCTGTCTTGCAATGGGACAATTCAAGTTTCTCAAGATTTCTAATTTTTATGAATTATCCTTTTAAAGAATTAGGCCTTATAGAGCCAATTTGTACTGCCTTGCAGGCAATTGGATTTGAAGAACCTACCGAAGTACAAAAACGTACTATTCCGTATTTGCTCAGTCGGCAAGGTGACCTGCTTGCACTGGCCCAAACAGGTACTGGAAAAACAGCTGCATTTGGGCTTCCAATTCTTCAAAATATTGACTCAGAAGATAACCATACGCAGGCTTTAATCATTTCTCCGACCCGTGAGCTTTGTTTGCAGATTGCAACCGATCTCAAAAGTTATAGTCGTAATCTACGTAAAGTGAGAATAGTACCCGTTTATGGTGGTAGTAGTATTACGGTTCAAATTAAAGAACTCAAGATAGGAGCACATATTATCGTTGCAACCCCTGGAAGACTTATTGATCTGATGGATCGCAAGGTTATCCGATTGCAGAACATTTCTACTGTTGTTCTGGATGAAGCAGATGAAATGTTAAACATGGGATTTAGGGACGATATGGAAGCAATTCTTGCCAAGACACCTGAAGAAAAACTAACCGCATTATTTAGTGCGACCATGTCTTCAGATATTCGCAAGATTGCCAGCACGTATCTGCATTCCCCGGAGGAAGTTACTATTGGTAAAAAGAATGCAGCCCAGCAAAATATCAGCCATCAGTATGCTGCGGTGCATGCAAAAGACAAGTATACTGCCCTTAAAAGAATTATAGATTTTCATGAAGATTTTTACGGAATAGTATTTTGTTCTACCAAAATTGAAACACAAGAAATCAGTGATCATTTAGTCCGTGATGGATATGCCGCCGATTGTTTACATGGTGATTTGGCGCAGGCTCAGAGAGACAAGGTGATGCACAGGTTCAGGCATAAGGCCGTTAAACTTTTGCTTGCCACAGACGTAGCGGCCCGAGGTATAGATGTTAAGAATCTGACACATATTATTCATTACCATCTTCCGGATGATATTGAAAACTATACACACCGAAGCGGAAGAACGGCACGCGCTGGACAAAAAGGAATATCCATTGCTTTACTCCATTCAAGAGAAGCTTATAAATTACATCAGATTGAAAAACTGATTAATATTAAGTTTGAACGCTACCTCATTCCAAAAGGTGCCGACATACTTCAATCAAGGGTCAAAAGAATTATTGACAACTTTGTTGGTTTATCTATAGAAGAACAGCCCGAATTCCCCAATGAGTTGGTTTGGCCAATCATGAAGTTAAGTAAGGAAGAAATCGTCAACCGATTTCTTGCGTCTGAACTGAAAAAATTAAACCTTGGTCAGGGTGAATCCCCCGATATCAATCTGGATGAAAAATCGAGAGAAAGAGACTCAGGACCCGTAAAAGGACTGGGCAGACATCAAGGCCGCTCTGGTAGTAATTCATCATCACATGTGTCCGGTAAGAGTGTGCGGCTATTCATCAATCTTGGCAAAAAAGATGAAATTAAATACGATGAACTTCGGGAAATTATTTTTAAATCGACTAAGGTGAGTGGCCGCTCTGTACGTGATATTGAAATGAAAGGAGTTTATTCCTTTTTTATGGCAGATTCAAAGAGCGCTGAAATAATGTGCAAGGTTAAAGGTGCCACCTTTAAAGGAAGGCCTATCAGAATACAACTAGCGTCTGATAGAAACTAGTTTTTAAAATTTTCTTTCAGAGAATTATTATCTTTAATGGGTCTTGACGATAGACTAGATTCGCATTAATTGTGGTCAAAGATTAAACCGAAGAGTGCTGTAAGCCTTTGTTTTATTCCGGCATTTTTAAAAATACAATGAACCAGTCAGAATTGTCAGATACATTTTCTGCTTAAAAGATATGTAATACAATCTCAAAGAGATGGAAGGCAAGCTTAATTCGTTATTGATAAATTTTTATCACATTTCCAAAGAAATGCACTTCAACACTGATAAATCAATTCCGCTTAACTAAATTGATTTTAATACTTGAATCATTTAAATCAATTCTAAGACACTTTATCCTGCAAGTGCCGCGGCGCCACCAACTATTTCTGAAAGTTCTTTGGTTATGGCTTCCTGACGAGCTTTATTATAGTTGATCTTAAGCTCACCTAACATGCCTTCGGCATTTTCTGAAGCTTTGTCCATTGCAGTCATACGCGCTCCATGCTCTGAAGCAGCATTGTCAAGAACACATTTAAAGAGTTGTGACTGTAGTATGGATGGCACCAATTCTTTTAGCAGGCTTTCCTGACCAGGTTCAAAAATGTAATCCGGCTTGACCTTCGAAAAACTAGTTCCGGAAACGGTCTTTTGGACTGGTAGAAACTGCTCATTTTCTGGAAATTGCGTAGCGGCATTTTTAAACCTTCCATAGAAGATTTCAATCTGATCCGCTTCATTGCTTGTAAACTTTTCCATTAAGAAAGCTGCACAACCTGCAATTTTTTCAAAACTAAGACCATTGTATGCATCAACATAGTTGTTGATGAACTTACACTGGGTGTAACGCCTTCTAAAGAATTCAGAACCTTTTTTTCCAATAAACAGAAAGGTAAGATCTCCTTTTCTGGCCTGTTCATTATATTCTTCTTGAATCTTCTTTTGGGCGAGTTTGAAAATATTTGCATTGAAGGCACCACAAAGGCCACGGTCTGAACTGATAATAACGAGTAGCGGTTTTCTTTTTTCTGTTGAGCGCCCGTAAATTTCAGCACCCTGCCCATCTGAGAAACTCATGATGTTGGACATCATTTGATTGAGCTTATTGGCATATGGCCGCATTTGAAGAATGGCCTGCTGAGCCCTTCTTAATTTGGCCGCAGATACCATTTTCATTGCTTTGGTAATCTGTTGCGTTGAGATCACCGATTTGATACGGTTTCTAACTTCCTTTAAGTTTGCCATAACTGCTGGTAAATTTCTCTTAAGCGTGTTTGCTGTTCAGATCTGCAGCTATAGATTTCAATACCTCCAAATCTGCATCTTCAAGCTTTCCCATTCTAAAATTGGTTAATATTTGAGGATGGCTTTGCTCAAGCGTAGCATAAAGTACACTTTCGAAATCCTTAACTTTATCGACGCTAACATCTTTGAGCAGATTCATAGTACCCAGATAGATGATCGCAACCTGTTTTTCTACTGGTACTGGGCTATATTGAGCCTGCTTAAGAATTTCAACGTTTCGCTTTCCCTTATCTAATACTGCTTTGGTAGTGGCATCAAGGTCAGAACCAAACTTTGAAAATGCCTCAAGTTCTCTATACTGCGCCTGATCAAGCTTCAGGGTTCCAGATACCTTTTTCATAGATTTGATCTGAGCATTTCCTCCTACCCTTGAAACCGAAATACCAACGTTAATGGCCGGACGAATTCCAGCATTAAACAAATTTGATTCCAAGAAGATCTGACCATCTGTAATGGAAATAACATTCGTTGGGATATACGCAGAAACGTCTCCTGCCTGAGTCTCAATGATAGGTAATGCTGTAAGGGAGCCTCCTCCTCTTACAATTCCTGCCTTCTTGAGTGATTCTGGTAGATCATTCATATTTTTTGCGATCTCATCATTATTGATGACCTTGGCTGCGCGCTCCAGTAGACGAGAGTGCAGGTAGAATACGTCGCCTGGATAGGCCTCCCTTCCAGGTGGTCTTCTCAGCAACAATGATACTTCACGATAAGCAACTGCTTGTTTAGAAAGGTCATCGTAGATAACCAAAGCTGGACGCCCGGTATCTCTAAAAAATTCCCCAATTGCTGCTCCTGCAAATGGTGAGAAAAACTGAAGTGGTGCAGGATCAGAGGCTGACGCAGAAACAATCGTTGTATAGGGCATCGCACCATATTCTTCAAGTGTACGTGCCACTTTGGCAACTGTTGATGCTTTTTGACCTGAAGCGACGTAAATACAGTACACTGGTTCGCCCCGATCGTAGAACTCCTTTTGATTTATTATTGTATCCAGGGCAATTGCAGTCTTACCTGTCTGGCGATCGCCGATGATCAATTCCCTTTGACCTCTTCCAATTGGAATCATGGAGTCGATTGCTTTGATCCCGGTTTGCAGCGGTTCATTTACTGGCTGTCTGAAAATGACACCCGGGGCTTTGCGCTCCAGGGGCATCTCGTACTTTGTTCCTGTGATAGGACCTTTGCCATCAATTGGCTGTCCCAGCGGATTTACGACTCGGCCAACATATCCTTCACCTACTTGAATGGAGGCAATCTTGTTGGTACGCTTCACTCTTGATCCTTCTTTTATTCCGTTCCACGGGCCCATTAACACGACACCCACATTATCTTCCTCAAGGTTGAGTACAATAGCCTGAACGCCTGTTTCAAATTCTACAAGTTCCCCAGCTTGAGCATTAGTCAACCCATAAACACGGGCGATACCGTCTCCTACCTGGAGTACTGTTCCGATTTCCTCGAGTTCTGATGCTGTGTTTACACCGGAAATCTGCTGTTTTAGAATTGCAGATATTTCTTCTGGTCTGATATTTACCATACTGATATTTTATGATTTAATAACTAGGTTTGTATATGATGTGTCGAATAATCCTGATTTCATCTGTTCAAGACTTCTTTTAACAGTTGCATCTACCTGCCGGCCTTCCATTTGAAATATATAGCCACCGATGATGGCTGTGTTGATCTCCTGCGATAACTCCATGGTTTCGCCAGGTTGCAACCAGGATTGAAACTTTGCTTTGATCTTGGTCACTTCTGAATCCGTCATAGGGATTGCGCAAATCAGTTTGGCCGGTCTTATTTTCTTGAGAGATTTATACTGATTAATAAATGCGTTACATATCGCCGGTATCAATGATTCTCGTCCTTTATTGATTAGAATTTCCAAAAACTCTTGCGTAAGACGATTGGTATGCTGTCCAAATAATGCCTGTATTATCTTTATTTTCTTATCCGCGGTAATCACTGGACTTTTGTACATCTGACTGAGCTCCTTATGCCCAGATGCCTCTGCTATTAGTCCCACATTCTCGTAAACTTCCTCGAGTACATTTTTTTCGATCGAAAGATCAATTAAAGACTTAGCATAGCGTCCGGCTATCTTACTGAGTGACATATCGTTTAATTCATTTTTAATTCGTCCACAAGTTTCTTGACATAGTCTTGCTGACTGGTATCATTGCCAAGGTCTTTGCGGAGTATTTTCTCGGCAATATCTACTGCCATCGCACCAACCTGGTTTTTTACGTCAACCAACGCTGCTGTTTTGGCATTTTCGATTTCATTTTTGGCATTAATGGTTATTCTTTGTGCTTCTTCCTTGGCTTTCTCTTTCGCTTCTGCAATGATTGCATTTCCAGCATCCTTGGCTTCCTTTATTATCCTCATTTTTTCCTCTCTGGCTTCTGCCATGAGTTTATCATTCTCGTTTTTAAGATTTTGCATTTCTTCTCGTGCCTTTAATGCGGCATTTAAAGAATCCTGGATATTATTGCTCCTGTCATTAAGAGCATTGATAATTGGTCTGAATGCCAACTTTCCAATGATAGACCAAAACAAAATAAATACAACCGAGGCCCAGAATAATAATCCGAATTCTGGCTTGATTGGAGAAAACTCGATTAAAGATGTAATAAATAAGAATTCCATATTCTTCTTTTGTTAAATTGTAAAAAAAACTGAGGCACAGCAACCAACCGTTGTGTACCTCAAATCACTTTTACTTCACGAGGAAGGCCATCAGAATCGCGATTAACGCAGCTCCTTCCACAAGAGCAGCCGTCAGGATCATGTTGGCACGGATATCTCCGATCGCTTCAGGCTGGCGAGCAATTGCTTCCAGTGCCTTTCCGCCAATCGTACCTACTCCGATACCTGCACCGATCGCTGCAAGTCCCATTCCAATAGCAACAATTGAACCTCCCATAATTAGAAATTTATTGATGTTTAATTTTTAATTTAATGTTTTGCATCTTCATGATGATGTTCTTCCGTGGCAGATCCGATGTATGAGGCAGTTAATAGTGTAAATACATATGCCTGAATAAATGCCACCAGCAATTCGATGGCAGAAATAAAAAGTGCCAGTGCTATAGACGCTATGGATGAGCCCCATGCGGCACCAGGGTTTTCACCGGCCTTGCCAAAAATAAAAATGAGCGAAATAAAAATGATGATTACAATATGTCCGGCCGTAATATTTGCAAACAATCGGAGCATCAATGTAACTGGTTTGATGAATACGCCCAGGATTTCAATCGGTGTGATTAGCGTTTTAACCCAGGCAGGAATTCCAGGCATCCAAATAATGTGCTCCCAATAGTGCTTGTTTCCGTTGATATTGACGACAATAAAAACAATCAGCGCGAGCACCATTGTAACGCCGAGATTACCAGTTACGTTAGCCCCACCAAAGAAAGGAATCTGACCAAACAAATTAAGTGCCAGAATAAAAAAGAAAATAGCTAATAATAGAGGCATGAATCGGAGGTATTTTGCTCCAATAAAAGGCTTTGCAACTTCGTCCTGAATAAACAATATAATTGGTTCAAATAACTTCTGCAGACCGGATGGTGCTGTTCCCGGCTTTCTTTTGTAAGCCCTAGCCATTCCGATAAAAACATATGACAACAACCCAACCACCAGTAACATAGCAAATACATTTTTGGTGATTGAGAAATCATAAAAGCTGGTAATTCCACCTCCAAATAAACCGCCGTCTGCTGAACTTGCTTTATCTAAGGGATACTTTACGCCGTTGGCAATAACATAGTGGACTTCTGTCTTTTTCCCGTCAAGTTCTGATTCGCCTATCTCAAATTGATCTATTGCAATCTCTTCCTGGGGGAACGCATCATCGTTGACTCGCATAACACGGCCCATGTTCAACACATAACCATCCACCGCAGTATGGCCGGAACCGTGGTGGTCATTATCAATATGAAAACGTCCAGAAGAAAACAAAGACCAGCCTTTAGAAGGAGCATATAAAATACACGGCAATGGGAAATTCCAAGGACCTATGCTGTATACGTTTAAGTCTGAAATGTGGTGAAAGGCAGTCTCGTCTGGTTTAAAATCATGATGTTCCTCGCCTTGTTCGTGTGCAGCAACTGGTTGTTCTGAGGTTACCAGCGCTTTTTCGTCTCCAGTCATTGGAGAATGTACTGCTTCCTTCTCTGTGGGTGCTTGGTCATGCTGGGCATTTAAGCTTAAGGAAAACAGAAATAATAAGAGAATAATCCGGCAGATTTTCATATGCGCTTAAGCCCTTTGATTTTGGCGCAAAAGTACACTTAAAGAGCCTAAATCTTATGTGTGATTTTGTTAATCAGTTGTTTACAAATATCTGATTTGTGAAGACTTTATAATCCTACCCAACAGCCATTATGGCTTTGGCTATTCTACAGTCCATATTGACGACTTGTAAATTTATTAATTGTCTGAAATAGAAAGCTCCTTCTGTATTCCATAATGTGCACCAATCATTGACTTGAGTGCTTTTCTGGCAAAGAAAATCCTGCTTTTAACTGTACCCAAAGGCAGATTGAGTTCATCTGCAATCTCCTGGTATTTAAACCCGTTGAAATATCTAAGAAACGCTATTTTAAGCGAGTCATCTAAACTTTCTACCATCGCGTTCAACTCAGACATCATCATATCCGATTCTGCACTGTTACCAATGGAATTATTGATTGAGTTGAGGTAATACTGGTTTTCACTGTTGTCATTAACGATGCCGCCCTTAATCTTCCGACGATAATTGTTAATGAAGATGTTCTTCATGATTGTGATCAACCATGCTTTAAAATTTGTTCCAGGCTGAAATTTGTCTCTGTTGGATAGTGCTCTGAATGCCGTCTCCTGATAAAGGTCCTTTGCGTCTTCAATATCCCTTGTTAGACCAAGAGCGAAGTTGTTAAGGGTCTTGGTCTGCTGACTTAGTAACTCATAGAATTCAACAGTAGACATGTCATTTATTTTGGTCAAAGATATTGCTTTGTTTAAGATTTAGAAGGCAAAAGTTAAACAAAATTCGTTAAGAAATTCTTAATTCGTTGCTTTTATTATAAACTCTTGAATCACAAACAAATATCAAGATAAAATTCAATACACATATCAAAATCCTCAATTTTTTAAAATAAATTGTTTGGATATTTGGTAGATAATCACTTTTGAGCCATTCTATATAGGTAATAACTCAAAAATATAAAAATAATATTTGGCATCCAAACAGCTAAACCAGGATTAAACAACTCACTATTTGCAAATGTAAGACTGAGTTTGGAGAGAAAAATAAACACAACCCCCAGAACAACGCCAGCAGCAAGATGCAGCCCAAGACCACCTCGGACCTTCCTGCTTGCAACACATACTCCAATAAAAGACAAAATTAAAGTCGTAGCCGGGTCTGCCGTTCTCCTGTGCAGTTCTACCTCATAACTTCTGGTAATTCCTGATCCCTTTTTACGCTCCTTTTTGATAAAATCACTTAGTTCAGCGGAGGGCATTCTATCCTTTGCATTCTTATACATCACAAAATCCGATACTTCGAGATTTAGAAAGGTATCTATTGACTGCCCGGCAAATAATTCGAATTCTTCCTTGGAATCTTGCCATTTTCTAATTTCGTAATCTGACAAGTTCCATTTACCGGTTTTTCCGTTATAATGAATATTATTTGCTGTCAGAAGGCTTGTGACTTTGTAATCTTCCATTTTTCTTAGCTGAAAACCGGTCCCACTAGAGTCATAAGAATTAAATGTTTGTATATATGCTTCAACTCCGGGCTGGACATAATAATGAATAAACCTGTCCTTTCGGATCAAATTTCCCTGCTTAATATATTTATTCTCAAAAGCTCCCATGATTTTGTTACCATTGGGTACTATAATGTGATTGATTAATAGATGTATTCCGGTAAAAAACAATGACGCAATAATAAAAGGTTTGAGCAGCCGGTTATAGCTCATTCCACTGCCAAGCATCGGGATTATTTCTGTTTTTTCTGCAAGTCTGGAGGTAAAAAAAATTACTGTGATCAGTGCATATAGTGGAAATAACAGTGAATTGATCCAGGGTACAAAATTTAAATAGTAGTCACGTATAACTTCCCACCAGCTGACATTTTTTGAAATAAATTTCTCAATCCTTTCGCTTATGTCAAACACTACCGCAATGATCGACAAAAGACACAATGTAAAGAGAAAGGTCACAAAATACTGTCTTATGATATACCTGTCCAGTATTCCTGGCTTAATCCATTCGATCCACTTCATAGCCTTTGTGAAATCTTTTGAATTGTCTCAGTCTTCCAAGACATAAAATTATTTTGAACAATATGATCTCTTGAAGCTTTCACCAGATCAAGATAAAAAGAAAGGTTTTGTAGACTCGCGATTTGACCAGCCAGTAATTCGCCAGCAACAAACAAATGTCTTAAATAACTTTTGGTGTTTCTACGGCTTACAGAACACGCTGAGTTAGGATCAATAGGTGTAAAGTCCTGCGCCCATTTTTTATTACGAATATTTATAATTCCCTCACTGGTATAGAGGATTCCGTGTCGCGCATTACGCGTTGGTAAGACACAATCAAACATATCTATACCGGCTTCAATGCAATTTAACAAATTGACCGGGGTCCCGACTCCCATGAGGTATCTGGCACTGTGTGTGGGCATTAATTCCGTGCATAGTCTGGCCATCCGATAGAGCTCCTCATGTGGCTCTCCAACTGATAATCCGCCGATAGCCTGAACCGGTGTGTTAAACTGCGCGTTAAAAAGAGTTGACTCTCGGCGCAAATCATCATATACCGATCCTTGTGATATTGGAACAAATATTTGATCATGATCATATTGAGGCTTTGTATCCTCAAAATTCCTGATTCCTTCTTCAAGCCAGCTGTTCGTAATTTTGAGTGATTTGCTGACTGCTTGACGTGAGCTTGGATAGGCGGGACATTCATCCAGCGCCATCATAATATCAGAACCAAGAATCCTCTGCGTCTGTACAACTGATTGCGGGGTAAAAAGATGTCGTGATCCATCAATGTGAGAACTAAAATACACGCCCTCTTTTTTAACTATCCGCCTGTCACTGAGTGAAAATACCTGGTACCCTCCGCTATCCGTCAAAATAGGTCCATCCCAGTCCATGAACTTGTGAAGGCCTCCTGCTCCGTGAATGATTCCTTCACCGGGTCTTAAGAAAAGATGATACGTATTGGATAAAATTATTTGAGCCTTTATTTCCTCTTTGAGCTCTTTAACATGAACCCCCTTAACAGTAGCTTGAGTTCCAACCGGCATAAATATTGGGGTTTGGATTGGTCCATGATCCGTAACAATTAATCCTGCTCTGGCCTGGCAGTCTGAGGAAGTGTGATTGAGTTCAAATCGGATCATTGATTTTTTGATTGCAGTCTGACAAAAATGCCGACCATGAGTGAAAACATGATCAATGCGGTGCCACCTTTGCTAATAAATGGTAGCGGGATGCCAATAATTGGTACAAGGCCGATTGTCATTCCAATATTTACAAGCATGTGAATCATAATAAATCCTGCAAGTGCAAGTGCGTATGTTGAAGAAAACCTGTTAGGAGAACTTTGGCTATAATTGATCATCCTCCATGCCAGAAATGTAAATAACAAAATGACCATTACACTACCTAAGAATCCTTGTTCCTCTCCGATGGTGCTGAAAATAAAATCGGTAGACTGCTCCGGTACATATTTTAATTTAGTCATGTTGCCATTTAAAAAACCTTTTCCAAAAAAACCACCCGAGCCTATGGCTACCTTGGATTGAATGAGATTATATAATGATCCTCTTGGATCGCATTCTTCTGGTTTTAACCAGACCTTGATTCTTTCCTGCTGATGCTCCTTAAGCCTGCTGAAGAAAAAAAGTGAAGAGTAGGAAAAAAGTATCATAGTACCAATCACAAAGGGCATAATAGCAGCCAGACGGACGCTTCTGTTTTTCCATAATAAGTAAATCTCAACAAGCAAAATAATTATTGCGGCGATGATAACATTCTTTGAGTCAAACTTAAAAAACAAAAAAATTAAGCCAATACTTACGCTGATAAGGGCCAACCAAAAAAACCTGAATCTTTCAATATAGAAACTGCAAAACCATATTCCCAGCAGCATTATACTAAAATACACGCCCGGCAATGGAAATACAATAGAGAGAAT
>JAIBCI010000104.1 GCA_019694255.1 Saprospiraceae bacterium | reverse complement strand
AAAAATTAGTAAGTTATATAAAATATTGAATGTAAAAATGGAAAGTGCCCTTTTCATCATGGGGCAAATACGGAAACACACCATTCCGTCATGGATAAATGGCCGAATGCGCTGAATTTAGACATCTTGCATCAGCATGATGCAAAGACTGATCCTTATGGTAAGAAGTTCAACTATGCGGATGAATTCAAAAAACTCGACCTTGAAGCCGTCAAGAAAGATCTCAAGGAGCTGATGGTCAATAGCCAGGATTGGTGGCCGGCAGATTGGGGCCATTACGGTGGTCTGATGATCAGAATGGCCTGGCACGCGGCAGGTACTTACCGTCTGGCAGACGGTCGGGGAGGAGCCAATACCGGGAATCAGCGATTTGCTCCGCTCAACAGTTGGCCCGACAATGGTAATCTGGATAAAGCACGCAGGTTGCTTTGGCCTATTAAGAAAAAGTATGGCAATAAATTATCCTGGGCAGACCTGATGATTCTGGCTGGCAATATGGCTTATGAATCGATGGGATTCAGAACATTTGGATTTGCAGGTGGAAGAGATGACATCTGGCATCCTGAAAAAGATATTTATTGGGGCGCTGAAAAAGAATGGTTAGGCAAATCCCGATATGATAACCCCGAGGACAGTAATTCGCTCGAAAATCCACTGGCTGCGGTTCAAATGGGGCTGATCTATGTTAATCCGGAAGGTGTTGACGGCAAACCAGATCCTTTGCGCACCGCAAAGGATGTACGGACTACTTTCGCAAGAATGGCGATGAATGACGAAGAGACTGTCGCACTGACTGCCGGTGGACATACCGTCGGCAAGGCCCATGGCAACGGCGATGCTTCCAAATTGGGACCCAATCCTGAAGGGGCCGATGTGGATGCGCAGGGTTTTGGCTGGATGAATCCCAAAGGTAAGGGCAATGCAGAGGATACCGTAACGAGCGGGTTGGAAGGTGCGTGGACTACGACACCGGACAGATGGAATCACACGTACTTCCATTTGCTGCTGACGTATGACTGGCAACTCAGCAAAAGTCCCGCAGGGGCATGGCAATGGGAACCCGTAAACATGAAAGAAGAAGACAAGCCTTTCGACGCACATATCAAAGGCGTGCGTCGTAATCCGATTATGACTGATGCGGACATGGCGATGAAGATGGATCCGGAGTACAGAAAAATAGCTGAGCGTTTTCATAATGATCCCCAATATTTCGAAGATGTGTTTGCCAGAGCCTGGTTCAAACTGACGCATCGCGACATGGGCCCCAAAAGCAGATATCTCGGCGCTGATGTGCCTGCAGAAGATCTGATTTGGCAGGATCCGATTCCGACTGTTGATTATACATTGACTGAGGCTGAGATTGAAGAATTGAAATTAAAACTTCTTCAGTCTGGACTTACATCAGCCGAATTGATCAACACCGCCTGGGACAGTGCCAGGACTTTTCGTGGGTCTGATTTCCGCGGTGGAGCCAACGGCGCACGGATTAGACTTAGTCCGCAGAATGGATGGGAAGGCAACGAACCTGAGAGACTTGCTAAAGTACTTGATAAGTTGCATGAAATACAAAATGGATTTAGTAAAAAAGTCAGCATCGCGGATTTAATTGTGCTCGGTGGTACCGCTGCCGTTGAAAAAGCAGCGCGCGACGGCGGTGTAAATATCAAAGTGCCTTTTAGTCCGGGACGCGGAGATGCGTCACAAGAAATGACCGATGAAGAATCTTTCAATGTGCTCGAGCCCATTCATGATGGATACAGAAACTGGCTCAAGAAAAATTACTCGGTTCATCCTGAAGAATTGCTCTTGGAGAGGACGCAGTTAATGGGACTTACCGCCCCTGAGATGACTGTGTTGATTGGTGGAATGAGGGTGCTTGGCACAAATCACGGAGATTCAAAGCATGGCGTATTTACGGATAGGGTAGGCGTGTTGAGCAATGATTTCTTTGTCAACCTTACCGATATGAGTTATACCTGGAGAAAGGTTGCAGACAATTTGTACGAGATCGCAGACAGAAAAACTGGCGCCGTCAAGTGGACCGCAACCCGAGTTGATCTTGTCTTCGGATCAAACTCAGTGTTGCGTGCCTATTCCGAACTCTACGCACAGGATGACAATAAGGAAAAATTCATTCATGACTTTGTCAATGCATGGGTGAAGGTTATGAATTCCGACCGCTTTGATCTACAACATTAGACAGAAGCAAATAGACTAATCCTTCAATGGCGGAATGAAATCGGCAAAGCATATTGTATAATTAAATTAAATCTGCTACGTCATCACTCCGCCATTTTATTTTTATTGGGCATAATTTATTATCAATATAAATTAATAATCTCTGATATTCATACAAAAAGCCTGAGGTGAAAAATTACTTCAGATGCAGGGATTTATAGTAATTCATATAATCACTTTTTATAAGTGCTTTGACAACTGCCACAAAACAGATGAAGTGTAGAGGCGGATCAACGGATAAGTCTTCAGAATGACATTATACGGATGTGGTATCTGATCTATTTCAATGAATCTTAAAAAGGTTAAATTTAATGGCATTTTACCAATTTACCAAGCAACAGCGGATACCGGCAGGAATTGATGAAGTATGGGACTTTATCAAAGAACCGAATAATCTGAACCAGATTACACCACCGGAAATGGATTTTCGCGTCACAGGCAAATCAGGAAATGGGTTGATGTATGCAGGTATGATAATCACTTATCAGGTGAGACCCCTTTTGGGAATTTCGACGCAATGGGTTACGGAAATAACACACGTCGAGGATAAGCATTATTTCGTAGATGAGCAAAGGGCCGGTCCTTATGCATTCTGGCATCATCAGCACAGGATAGAGCCAATATCCGGTGGTGTGCTGATGACCGATATCGTTAGCTATATCCCTCCGTTTGGCATAATTGGTGCCATTGCGAATCGGCTTTTTATTCGGTCTAAATTGAATTCAATTTTTAATTTCAGAAAAACTGCACTTGAAAAAATATTTGGGTGTTGGAAGGATACTTCTGTTGAAGGATGAAATCAAAATCAGGATGACACCGTTTAGGATAGTATTATAAAAATTCAGCCAACAGTGCTTTGACAATTGGCTGAATCACATATATTAATTGATTTAGTTAGTCAGGAAGATCAAATTGTGATGATCTTTTAGAATGATTCCTGATCGTGTCGCTTTTTCCAGAAATCAAAGTGATGGTGATGTCGTTGTGTTCTGATATTAAAAAGCCCTGCGCGTATTCCTGCATTAATATTCAACCCGTTCGAAAAAGATTTTTGAATTGCTGCATCGCCGGACTGTGCGAGTACGAGTCTATACTGCGCGCCTGCGAAAAACTTGGCAAACCGGCAGAGATTGATTTCTATCTCTGCACCTGGTTGAATGAAGAAATTGTGTGCTGAAAGACTATCTCTGTAGAACCCGTGGTTATTTCTACCCTCATGGAAAGCAAAGCGGTTGATATCATTGATGCTGTCTACAGTGATCCTGCTTCTTCCGAATAATAAAGGAACATTGATGTGTATCATTTTATTAGGCATCAGGGTGTATTCCATTCTGAAAGCCATGCTGTTTATGTGGGCGCCTAGTGGTGCAATGCTATTGAACGTGCCCGGATCACCGATCATTCGCTGACAGCTTACACCAATACCAAATCGATTGTTGAATCTCATGCCAATGCTTCCAGTCGCAGCGGCGCGCCAATCACCATCAAGCTGAATCGCTTCGGCCTGGGGTGCAATATAGATTCCAATGTTGCGGATATGTGCGTTGCCAAATAGGTATCGCATGGTATCCTGGGCTTCTACTTGTAATAGAAATGAGACCAGGAATATTCCTGAGAGAATCAGGGATCTAAATGATGTTTGATGAATGAATTTCATTTTTTGATTTTTTTTGTGAAATATAATGTTCAATGAAGTAATTCAGTTTGACGGAAAGCATTCCGATTCCAGCACCGGCAAGTACATCGGTTGTCCAGTGTCTGTTATTGTAAATGCGAAGAAGACCGGTCATGCCTGCCACGGAGTAGGCAGCTATTCCGATCCACTTTTGCCGATACCCAAATTCCTGCCAGACAAGTTCAGCACCGGCAAAGGCCCAAGCTGTATGTCCTGAAGGAAAAGAATGCTTATTGCTGTAGTCTGGCCTTTCTATTTTGGTGAGCACCTTAACAGACTGAGCGGCAATTTCAGTTAAAAGCAGGCTGCTTCCACCTAGTAAAATCTGCCTTTGAATACTGTGGACGGGCTTTGCGAAATTCAATCCGTTGAGTAACAGTAGTCCGGCCAACGGTACATGCTGTAAATAGTCATCGGCATGCGTAGGCTGGGCTGCAAGTGAAATTACGGATTGGCGGAGTTTCAAATCCATTTTGTGAAATGCCGTTGCAGACCGAAGGCTACCCGTAGAAATAAGTAGCACGGGAGCAGAACTTTGAAGGTATGGATTGAAGCGAAGTCGCCTCTCGGGTCTCTGCGCAGACATGCCAATTACAATGACGAAAAAGCTCATCCAGAAGCAGGTAATGCGAAGACACCACAAATCGTACATAACAGATCTTTAATGAGAAGTAATGTACTAGTCTTTTGTACTTAGGGAAGCATATATGCTAATAAAATGTAATATATATTTCTCTGAATGAATAAATTAGATATCTTTGCAAATACAATTCACCTGAAATGAAACGGATACTGCTCCTGGTGCTGGTTACCTATTTTTATTTCCAAGTATCTGAGGCCCAGATGATTGAATACAAAAACGGCCTTGGTTTCCGGATAACTTTTCTCGACTATAATACTTTTCAAGACCGAAAATTTGATGCCTTCCGCGAATATGCCAACGGCATGGAGTTGTTTGGCCAACGGCAGATGTCTAAAAATCTCCTTTTGGTGATACCCATTGGCATTCTGGCAACAACGGATAGCACACTTGAGAATAAAATAGACCCAACCTTTACGCTGGGTGGTCAGGCACAGTACCATTTTGTCAAACAATCATCATGGATCAGTCCATACGTCGTTGGTGGAATCAATGCTGCCATCCCAAAATTAAAGGACTTCTATCTCAATGTTCCCTTGGGCGTCGGGGTGAATTTTAATTTTCATCCTCAGGTTTCCTTGCAATGGCAAACGGATTACCGCCTTCCGGTAGTCAACGGCGCTTCGCATCTTCAACATTCTTTGGGCATTATGTATCGACTTGGTGTTCCAAAGCACCAGGAAGTCAGGAATGATACTTTGATAAACATAATGAATGATGCCGACGGGGATGGAATAGCAGATGATGTTGATCTATGCCCTTCACAAGCTGGCACCAAAGAATTTAGTGGTTGTCCGGATACCGATCAGGACGGTGTTGCAGATAAAGATGATCGGTGCCCTGAAACGGCAGGAGTCAAGAAGTTACAAGGTTGTCCCGATACGGATGGTGACGGTATTGCCGATGCTGATGATGAATGTCCTAATGAAAAAGGTGCCAAGGAGTTCAAAGGATGCCCGCCGCCAGACGCAGATAAAGACGGCATTACAGACAAAGATGATCATTGCCCGGATTTGGCCGGTACGATTAAAACACAAGGATGCCCGGATCGTGATAATGATGGCATTGCAGATAAGGATGATCGTTGTCCTGACCAACCCGGAATAAAATCCAGGGGAGGTTGCCCCGAGGAAAAAATCGTGGATAGTGACGGCGATGGTGTTGCAGATAAGGATGACAAGTGTCCCGATGTCAAAGGTGTCAAATCCAATAACGGTTGTCCGGAACCAGAAAAAATGACGGATAGCGACGGCGACGGTATCCCGGATAAGGAAGATAAATGTCCTGATGTCAAAGGTGTCAAATCCAATAACGGTTGTCCTGAACCGGAAAAAATCGTGGATAGCGACGGCGACGGTATCCCGGATAAGGAAGATAAATGTCCTGATGTCAAGGGTGTTAAATCTAACAAAGGTTGTCCTGAACCGGAAAAAATTGTGGATAGCGACGGCGACGGTATCCCGGATAAGGAAGATAAATGTCCTGATGTCAAGGGCGTCAAATCCAACAAAGGTTGTCCTGAACCAGAAAAGAAAGTGGAAAAACCAGCTGTCAAAGACAGTGACGGCGATGGTATAACAGACGATAAAGATCAGTGCCCGGACAAAGCCGGATTATTTGAAATGGCAGGCTGCCCCGACTCTGACGGTGATGGGGTATCTGATAAGGATGACGACTGTCCGGAACAGGCCGGTGTAAAAAGCAATCACGGCTGCCCTGAAATGAAGAAGACGGAAAAGAAGGAAGATAAAAAAGAAACGCCGGTGGTGAAGGATACCGATGGTGACGGTTTGGTTGATGATAAAGATGACTGTCCGTATGCGGCGGGACTTCTGCGCTTCAATGGTTGCCCGGATTCGGATGGCGATGGCATAAGTGATAAGGTGGACAAATGTCCAAAGGAGGCCGGTCCTGCTACAACTAATGGCTGCCCGGAAATCGAAAAGAAGGATCTGGAAATTCTGGATTACGCCATGCGTGCTGTGCAGTTTGATTTGAGTCGTTCTACGCTCAGGGAGGAGTCTTTTGCAGTTTTGGATAAGATCGCAGCCCTGATGCAGAAATATCCATCTTACAATCTTGTGATCAGTGGACATACTGATAATACGGGAAGTGAAGCCCTCAACCAGGATCTCTCACAACGACGTGCCAGGGTTTGTATGGACTATCTACTTTCAAGGGGCGTCAGCGCCAAGAGACTGAGTTCTACGGGATATGGCTCCAGACAGCCGATAGCTGACAATAAGACCGATACGGGAAGGTTCCTGAACCGCCGAACAGAATTTAATTTGGTCATTTCAAGATAATAATCCGCGAATACGTCTCCGGGACTGTCCTATTCGGTAGTCCCTGGTGTATATTTGCGCGATTTTTGAAAAACTATTATTTATCGCAATATGGCAAATACTTCAGACATAAGAAATGGAATGTGTATGGATTACAACAACGATATTTTTACCGTTGTGGAGTTTCAGCATGTTAAACCAGGTAAAGGCAATGCATTTGTAAGAACAAAACTTAAAAGCCTCACCTCCGGAAAGGTCATCGAAAACACATTTCCAGCAGGACATACCATCAACGAAGTAAGGGTTGAGCGCCGTAAGGTGCAATACCTTTATAAAGATGATATGGGCTACAATTTCATGAATACCGAGACTTTCGAGCAGGAGGCAATTAATGAAAAACTGATTGACAATGCCGATTTTCTTCAGGAAGGGATGGAAATTGAAGTGCTTTATCATGCAGTCAAAAATCAACCTCTTCTGGCTGAATTGCCGCCGCACCTTGTGACTGAAGTAACTTACACCGAAGAGGGCGCTCGTGGTAACACCGCTACAAATGTCATGAAGCCGGCTACGATTAGCACAGGTGCAGAGATTAAAGTACCTTTGTTTATCGGGCAGGGTGACATGATCAAGGTGGACACCCGCACCCGTGAGTATATCGAACGTGTAAAATAAACCCATATGAACTTCAAGGAAATACAGGAACTGATTAGGATGGTCAGCAAATCTGATTTGTCCTTGTTCAGAATTAAGGATAAGGATTTTGAACTGACGATTAAAACCGGCAAATACACTCCGCCGGTGGTACATCAAGCACCGGTAATTCATCATGCCGCTGCTGCACCTGTTGTGATCGCTCCGCCAACCCCAGTGGCTACGGCTGCTCCGGAAGTAGAAGAAAAGCCGAAAGCGTCACCAGACCAAAAGAAATACGTAGAAATTCGCTCTCCGATGGTCGGTACCTTCTACAGGTCACCAGGACCTGACAAAGGCCCATTTGTCAAAGTTGGAGATGTTATTGATTCAGGAACAACGGTTTGTATTATTGAGGCGATGAAATTATTCAATGAAATTGAAAGCGAGGTGAAGGGAACCATTGTCAAGGTGCTCGTAGATGATTCTACACCAGTAGAATATGATCAGGTACTGTTTCTGATAGAGCCTTAATTCACAGCCAACCCTTACTTATGTTTAACAAGATCCTGATAGCCAATAGAGGTGAAATCGCATTGCGTATTATAAGAACCTGCAAGGAGATGGGCATCAAGACCGTCGCCATTTACTCTACTGCCGACCGTGACAGCTTACACGTAAGGTTCGCTGATGAAGCAGTTTGTATTGGGCCTCCATCATCAGCCCAGTCCTATCTGAGTATCCCAAAAATCATGGCCGCGGTCGAAATAACCAATGCAGATGCAGTACATCCAGGTTATGGTTTTTTGGCTGAGAATGCCGAATTTGCTGAGATTTGCGGCAAGTACGATATTAAGTTTATTGGTCCAACACCGGAGCAGATTCGCAAAATGGGAGATAAAATAACGGCCAAGGAAACAATGATCGCCAGTGGTGTTCCTGTCGTGCCAGGCTCAGGAGGATTGTTGAAGGATTTTAAAGAAGGGCAGGAACTCGCCAGGCAAATTGGATATCCCGTCATCCTAAAGGCTACGGCTGGAGGAGGTGGCAAGGGAATGCGGATCGTATGGAAAGAAGAAGACTTCGAATCAAATTGGAATACAGCCCGAACAGAAGCCAAAGCTGCATTTGGCAATGACGGGATGTATATGGAGAAGTATATTGAAGAACCTCGTCACATCGAATTTCAAATTGTGGGTGATCAGTTTGGGCATGTAGTTCATCTTTCGGAAAGAGATTGCTCTATACAGCGCAGGCACCAGAAGCTGGTTGAAGAAAGTCCTTCGCCATTTATGACCCCTGAACTGCGTGAAAAAATGGGTGAGGCAGCCGTCAAAGCCGGTAAAGCAATCAATTATGAAGGGGTAGGGACCATTGAGTTTTTGGTTGACAAATACCGGAATTTTTATTTCATGGAAATGAACACCAGGATACAGGTGGAGCATCCCGTGACGGAGGAGGTGATTGATCACGACCTGATCAAGGAACAGATCAAGGTTGCAGCTGGAATACCCATTTCTGGAAAGAATTATTATCCTAACCTGCATGCGATTGAAGTACGTATCAATGCAGAAGATGTATACGCTGATTTCAGACCTTCACCAGGTAAAATAACCTCATTGCATACTGCCAAGGGACATGGCGTTCGTGTGGATACACATGTCTATGCGGGTTATGTGGTTCCTCCATATTATGATTCAATGATCGCCAAGCTAATCTGCAAGGCGCAGACACGTGAAGAGTGTATTACCAAGCTGGAACGTGCCATTGACGAATTTATAGTGGAAGGGATAAAAACAACACTACCTTTTCACAAACAGTTGATGCGCAATGAAGACTTCAGGAAAGGGAATTTTCACACAGGATTTCTGAATAATTTTATATTGGAAAAAGAAGTCAAAGAATAATGCGAATTTGATTTTTCTGATCAGCGATTGAGTTGAAAGCTTTTTTTATTTATATTTCTCAAATCAGGCAATATAAGGGCCTGGTTATTTTACATTTTATTTTTTATTTTCTGACGGCCATATTTACTGTGGCATCCATACCGGCGATTATTCCACTTTTCGAAATGCTTTTTCTGGAGGGTGAAATCAAGGTCAAAGCCCCGGATCAGCTTCACAATATAGGTGATTATTTAAGTCAGCTGAAGTATGAGTTCAGTGTCTGGCTCAATGCACATGACAAGGCAGATGCAGTCCTTCTTATTTGCGGTGTGATTGGGCTGATTTTTTTATTTAAGAATTTTTTTAAATATCTGGCAGTGTATTTTATCACTCCTGTGAGGGCTAACCTGATCAGGGATACACGGGAGAAGCTGTTTGGAAAGATGCTTGATCTGCCTTTGTCTTATTTCAGTGATGAGCGCAAGGGTGACCTGATAGCCAGGGTAACTACAGATGTAGCGGAGCTTGAATTTACGCTATTATCTTCAATGGAATCATTGGTCAAGGATCCACTCATCATCATTGGCAGCCTGATCTTTATGTTGTATACAAGTGCCAGTCTGACATTGTTTGTTTTGATACTATTGGTGGTAACCTCTCTGATTATCGGAGGTATAAGCCGAACCCTAAAAAAGAAATCGCTCAACGCGCAACAGGAATTTGGGGATCTTATTTCCCTTCTTGAGGAGAGCCTGGGTGGACTGCGAGTCATCAAAGTGTTTGGCGCTGAATCCTATGTCAAATCACGGTACAACAATATTCTGAACAAGTATCGCTCCATGCTTATTAACATTAACCGAAGAAGGGAAATGGCCTCGCCGCTCTCTGAATTTCTCGGTATAGTTATCGTTTGTATTTTGCTGTGGTTTGGTGCAAAGGAAGTTTTTGCAAAACACATTGAGGCGTCTACATTTCTTGCTTTTTTATATGCATTTTTTAATGTCATAGAACCCTCTAAGGCCCTTTCAGCGGCATATTTTAATATTCATAAAGGAATGGCGGCCCTTGAAAGAATTAACCAGGTCTTACATGTTGAAAACAAAATATCCGATACGCCGCAGGCAAAGTATATCGATACTTTCGAACATGAGATAGAATTTAATCATGTTTTTTTCAGTTATCCAAATCAAAGCGAATCTGCGATCCGTGATGTTAGTTTTAAAATAAATAAAGGAGAGACCATTGCCATTGTAGGGGCCTCCGGTTCCGGTAAATCTACCCTTGTTGACCTGCTGGCGAGATTTCACGATGTCAGCAGTGGGTCAATTCTTATTGACGGATTGGATCTGCGATGCATCAAAATCTCAGGGCTGAGAAAAATGATGGGAATGGTTACGCAAGAACCTATTTTGTTTAATGACACGATCCGTCGCAATATTGAATTTAGTGCAGAACGTACAGATGATGGTACACTCAACAGTGTCCTAGATGCCTCGTATGCCACAGAATTTGTACAGAACGAGAACAGAGGTCTGGATTCTTCAATTGGCGATCGCGGAAGCAAACTGAGCGGTGGACAACGGCAGCGTCTTACCCTTGCAAGGGCAATACTCAGAAATCCGCAGATTCTTATCCTGGACGAGGCCACCTCTGCGTTGGATAGTGCTTCAGAGACGGCAATTCAGGCGGCACTGGTTAACGTGTTGAAGGATCGAACGGCTATCGTGATTGCACACCGCCTTTCTACCATAAAAAATGCAGATAAGATCCTGGTTATGAAAGACGGGCAATTGCTGGATGCAGGCACCCATGAGGAATTATTAGGCAGAAACGCTGAATATTGTAATTTTGTCGAGTTGCAGACATTGGTCTGATAAACTTTTAATTGAAGTGGATATGAAGAAACTTTTACTATTTATATTGGTGGTGGGCATATGGGAAATTCGAGCGCAGATCACAATCAATAATTCAATTCTGCCGTCAGTCGGGGATGTGTATAATTATGCCGTGGATACTGTTTCTTCCGGTATTACAGTTACTGCATCGGGCGGTAATCAAAGTTGGGATTTCAGCAAACTGGCCCGACATCGCACCACGAGCGTCAAATTTGTAGACCCTGCATCAGTTCAGGGAAGCGCTTCATTTCCAGGCGCCAATCTTGCCACTGCAGGTCAGGGTCAAAATTCCTTTTATAGGACGACCAACAAGAATCTTGAATTACTAGGGGTTTTTAATGGAGGGAACCCGCTGTTTGGTGGGGCCAATGTTTTTGACAAGCCAGCCGTTATTCTACGTACTCCAATGGATTATCAGGATAATTATGAATATACCACCAATACCCAATTCGCCATCAGCGGTGCATTTGTACCTGATTCGCTCACCATGGGACTTAAGGTCGATAGCATCAGAGTGAAGGTTCGTCAGGATGTCAGCGTGCTTGTCGATGCATGGGGTCAAGTGACATTAGCGACCGGCCAGTATCAAACATTAAGGCAGAAGAGAACTACCAGTACCGCTTTATCTGTTGAAGCCAAGGTGCCTATTCTTGGTTGGTTTGACGTCACACAGATCGCTTCAGGATTTATTGGGAGGTTCCTCGGTTCCGGTGTCAGCGTACAATATGTTTTTCTGAGCAACACCAGCAAAGGAGAAATTGCTGCGATATCAACAGATACCACCGGGGCAGTTACTCAGGTGAGTTACAAAGACCAGCTTATTGGTACCCGGGATATTGAAGGTGAAACTGGGGCTATAAGGCTGATCACACCAATAGTATTAGACCAGCTATCATTATCCAACATATCTGTTCCTGACGGCATTTATAGTGTTGAACAGTGGTCCGCTGAAGGGCGATTTTTAACTTCCAACGATGTCTTTTTGCAAAAAGGAACTGAAACTTCGGTGCCATCAACTAATGTGCATTCAGGATACAATATCGTGTTGGTAAGAGATCGGAACGGGGCCATCCACTGGAGTGGAAGATACATTAGACTTTAGCAGGACTTTCAATAAATTTTTAAAGAAAGGCAATCGCATTTGACATTATTGCGAGGTTATTATGTAACCGGATTCAGCGATTCAATGTGAATGGATATTGTGTTGAATTTGTAGAAAATTAATCCAGGTAATTATTGTTTTTCAACGATTCAGTGGCTTCTTTGGACACCGCTGATTTAAGCACTTTCAGGAATGTTTTACCGTCGACCTGGAGTTCAATAATATCCTGTTCAACTTTAGAAACGCGACCTATGATACCAGAGCCTGTAGCAACCTGGTCTCCCTTTTTAATCTGCAGCACAAAATCATTCTGCTCCTTTTGTTTTTTGATTTGAGGGCGCAGGAAGAAAAAATACATGATTACAAAGACCAGTAAAATCGGAAGTAAGCCAGTAAGTGAAGCCATTTTAATAATTTAAGGGTAAAATTAATACAATCTTATATACTACTCACCCAAGTCGGGTTCTTCATAGATGCGCGAGGGATTATATTTTTACAGAACCGGAGATTTCAAGCCATTTTGTTTCTTGTTGATAAGCATATAACAGCTTAAACATATAGTGAATGAGTTATTTTAATGCCTTTTTAGGCTTCACGTAGCCTCTCAAAAATATGCGTACGAGGCGCGGCCGGCCATTGGTAACAGCGGTTATCTCTTTCTCCTGCTCACCGGATTTTTCAGCTGAATTGAACTGTATATGAATCGTTCCTTTGTCGCCGGGTCTAATAAATCCTTTAGGCCATTGTGGTACTGTACAACCGCATGTTGTGTTGACATCTGTTATTAACAGCCGGCTGTTTCCTGAATTTACAAAACGAAAATCATGTGCGACAGTGTCGCCTTCATGGATTTCGCCAAATGAAAAAGAAGTATCCACAAATGTTAGACAAGCGTAGTGAGAACTATCTTCAGGATGGTCTGCGGTGGCTGAGTTGTAAATGGCATCCATGTATGGATTCTTTTCAAAATCGACCGGAATGTCGACGGGCTTATTCTTTTTGCATGCCAATAGTAGTCCAAATGTTACAGCAAGAAATAATATTATTACTTTGAAAAAGTACTTTTGCAGCATATTAAGATTGTCAGATCGCAAAATTAAATCGTCATATCATCTTGATTGGTATGCCTGGGTCAGGCAAGTCAACATTGGGTGCAAAGTTTGCCGGCCTTGGATCTTTCACCTTCAGAGATACAGACGAATTGATTAAAGAACGCACAGGGGTCAAGATCGTTGATTTTTGGCGCGCGAATGGTGAATTTTATTTCAGGTCCCTGGAGCGAATGATTTTTTTAGAATTGCTCAACGAGCCCCCTGGTATTATTGCTACGGGTGGCGGTCTTCCTGTGTTTATGGATAATATGAGCATTATTGAAAGCCAGAATTCAATATTTTTTGAGTGTGAACCTCAGAAGCTCCTGACCCGTCTGCTGGCGGATCGCCGAGGGATATTCCTTGATAATTCACCCGACCTAACAAAAGTCACCAATCTTCTCAATACAAGATTTTCATTCTATAGTAGGGCCGGGTATCGGCTGGATACGGGTCAGTCAATTGAGGTTTGTTTGAACAATTTGAATGTGGAATTCATTGTTTAAGGTCTAATTAATTATTACAAAATGCATATTCACCATTGTATCATCGTTGGGTCAGGTCCCTCAGGATACACCGCTGCGATTTACGCGGCCAGAGCCAACATGAATCCCGTTTTGTATACAGGAGCAGAGCCGGGAGGGCAGCTGATGATCACCACAGATGTTGAGAATTATCCCGGTTATCCGGAAGGCGTGTTGGGCCCACAGATGATGGATGAATTCAGGCGTCAGGCAGAGCGATTTAATACTGAGATAAAATATGAAAAAATCACCGGCGTTGATTTTACGGGGCCAGTACATAAGTTGTGGACTGAAGGGGGAGAAGTCCTGAGTGCCCATGCAGTAATTATATCCACTGGCGCATCTGCCAAATGGCTTGGACTGCCGTCAGAGCAAAAATTGATGAATAAAGGGGTGTCTGCCTGTGCAGTATGTGACGGGTTTTTCTTCCGTGGCAAAGAAGTTGCTATTGTTGGTGGGGGAGATACCGCAGCAGAAGAAGCGTCTTATTTATCCAAATTGTGCCCAAAGGTTCATTTACTCGTACGCAGGGACAGCATGCGTGCATCCAAAATAATGCAGGAACGCGTAATGAATAATCCTGCTATTGAGATTCACTGGAATTCCGAGACGGTTGAAATAACCGGCGAGGACGAAGTGAAAAGTGTTAAGGTCAAAAATGTCGTTACCGATGAAATTCAGGAATTATCTGTGAGCGCTTTTTTTGTAGCAATCGGTCACAAACCCAATTCGGATCCGTTCAAAGGCTGGGTGGATATGGACGATCAGGGATATATCATAACCAAGCCAGGGACTTCTCAAACCAATATTCCGGGCGTTTTTGCTTCCGGTGATGTTCAGGACCGGACCTATCGTCAGGCTGTAACCGCCGCAGGTTCCGGATGTATGGCAGCGCTGGATGCTGAGCGATATCTTACTGCACAGGGAATTCTTTAATATCCATTCCTTACCCGAATTATTCTGAGTAATTTCTACGCGCACAAAAATTTAAAGAATAATTTGATTTTTTAGTTCCAGCGTTTATTCAATGCTTAAGGTTTTTTTCACGGCAATTAGATCACGACATTGATCATTCTTCCTGGGACGAGGATGACTTTTTTAATCGTTTGTTCTGAGATCCATTTTTGAACTTCTTCCAATAACAATACCTCCTTCTCCAGTTCAAGCTGTGGTTTATCTATGGGAACTGTCCATTCAAATCTTTTCTTGCCATTGATACATACCGGATAGGAAATGTTGTCTTCTGTAAGAAATGAATCATTATGTTGCGGATAGGTTTGATGATGTACAGATCCGTCGCCTCCAAGGCTGGCATGGATCTCCTCCGTAATAAATGGCGCGAAAGGAGCTAATAGCAGGTTTAAATCCTTAAGTATTAATTTATTATTGCATGATGTTCTGCGCAATTCATTGACACAAATCATAAAGCTGCTGATACAAGTATTTAATGAAAGATTTCCGATGTCCTCATTAATCTTTTTTATGCAGGTATGGAGTATTTTCAAATGTTCTTTATCGGGATTTGCATCCGATAACAGAACTTTCTGACCATCATGGTAAAATAAGCGGTAATATTTTTTAATAAACCCCGCTACACCGGTAATACCCTTCGTATCCCAGGGCTTTGAATCCTGCAGTGGACCGAGAAACATTTCATACATCCGGAATACATCCGCTCCGTATTCAGCAATGACATCATCTGGATTTACCACATTGTGATAGCGCTTGGACATCTTGCCAACTTCAGAGCGCGTCATTATTTTGAAACCCTCTGGAATTTCCTTTAATGAATAAGTGCCGTTCAGATCAGTAAATACCGCGTTTGCATAATCAGGTTTCCATCGTACGAATTCGTTTATTCCATTGGCGTCAAGATGCGCATCGGCTGAATTATAATTATTTACAAAACCTACATGAACGGGAATAGCTACAAGTTGATCCTGTTGAAATTGATCGGCCATTGCAGCTGAAATAAATTGACCGGGCTGACTGTTTTTAACAAGTAGAATATTTTCAATAATGCCTTGAATCATGCCCTGATTGACCAACTTTTTAAAAGGTTCATCTACCGGAACGAGGCCAAGGTCAAACAAAAATTTTTGCCAGAATCTCGAATACATGAGATGCCCTACTGCGTGTTCGGTACCGCCAATGTAAAGATCGACGTCGCGCCAGTATTGCATTGATTCTGTCGAGGCAAAAACTTCTTCATTGTTCGGATCCATATAGCGAAGAAAATACCAGCTGGATCCTGCATAACCTGGCATGGTATCCAGCTCTCTTGTCATTCCTTCTTGTGTTTTGATCCAATCGCCTGCATGAATCAGCGGTGACTTGCCACCTTGACCAGGTTCAATTTTACTGAGCGGTGGAAGTTCAAGCGGCAACTGATCAGGGCTGAGTGCAATACACTGACCTTCAGAATTATAGACAACTGGAATTGGCTCACCCCAGTAACGCTGTCTGCTGAAGTTGGCATCGCGAAGGCGATACTGATTTTTTCTTTTTCCAATTCCTTTTTCTTCAATTTTTGAAATTGATCGCTCGATGGCGTCGCTGACTGCCAACCCGTTAAGAAAGTCTGAATTGATAACAATGCCTGCCTTGGCTTCGCGATCTTTGTTCGGTATGGCGGATTGATCGATAACCTCTAATACAGGGAGCGAATAAGTAGTTGCAAATGCATGATCACGTTGGTCATGTCCTGGAACAGCCATGATGGCACCTGTGCCGTATTCAATGAGAACATAGTCTGAAATCCAGACAGGAATATCTTCTCCGGTAAATGGATGAATACAATAAGAGCCCGTAAATACTCCGGACATTTGTTTCGTATCACTCAGTCGATCACGCTCTGTTTTTAATTTTGATTTTTCAAGATAGGATTTAACATCTTGCTGATGATGGTTGGAAGTTAGCAAATCGACCAGCGGATGTTCTGGCGCAATCACCATAAAACTTACACCAAAGATTGTATCCGGTCTTGTAGTAAAAATTTTGAGCGTAGTCAAATGATCCTTGATCTTGAAATTTATTTCGGCACCGGAGGATTTTCCGATCCAGTTGCTTTGCATGAGTTTCATCGAATCAGACCATTCCAGGTGATCCAATGATTGAAGCAATCGGTCGGCGTATGCGGTGATTCGAAGTGCCCACTGCATCATGGGTTTCTTTTCAACGGGATGACCGCCGCGTTCAGACACACCATCTTTGATTTCATCATTGGCAAGAACAGTTCCCAATGCTTCACACCAGTTGACATGGCTTTCTTTTCGATAAGCCAGTCGGTAATTCATGAGAATATGGTCTTTGCGGGCGTCGGAGAATCCATTCCAATCCTCGGCTGTAAATTGAAGTTCTTCCGAAGTAAATGCGTTGCATCCGATGTTTCCTTTTTTTTCGAAAACAGTAATCAATTCATCCAGCGATCTTGCCTTTTGGTCGACCGGATCATAGTAGTGATTAAATAATTGCAGAAAGATCCATTGTGTCCAGCGGTAATAATTCTTTTCACAGGTAATAACCTGGCGGTCCCAGTCATAATTCATCCCAATGTTCTCCAGTTGCTGCTTGTAACGCCGTATGTTGTCCATGGTACTTGTCAGCGGATGTACCCCGGTTTGTATGGCGTACTGTTCTGCGGGCAAGCCAAAAGCATCGAAACCCATGGGATGTAATACATTGTAGCCCTTCATGCGCATATAGCGGGCCACAATATCAGAAGCAATATAGCCCAGCGGATGGCCTACATGCAGGCCGGCCCCACTTGGGTAGGGGAACATGTCCAGAATGTAGTATTTGGGTTTTGAAAACTCATTGTTTACCTTATAGGTCTCGTTCTCAATCCAATATTTCTTCCATTTGGATTCTATTTCCTGATGACGGTATTCCATTCATTTGTCATTTAGTACCAATAAAAAATAAATCAAGGCTATCATCTGTTTGCTGGCTGATAAAAAAGTCATTGGCAGCGAGTGATGCATTGAGTCCTGTGTTTTTTTCTGCAATCATGTTGCGGTTGAGACGATTAAAAATATCATACGGAATCTGTAACAATCTCCTTGGCAGACGGTATTGAAGATTAAAAATGTCAAATCGTGTGATCCGTCTGACGGATTCTCTGTTAATGGCAATATACTCATTGACTTTTGAGTTGCCAAATGTTCCAAGCTTTTCCACAGTGTTAAATCCATTTGTGATCATGAGCTGTTCGAGTTCACTCCCGGTGTATTCACGCACATGCCATGGATTTCGCGTCAATGATTGTAGTTTGTTGGGTGTTGTAAGAATTGCGCTGCCCCCGGGCTTCAGTACCCGTACAATTTCCTGAATAAATGCATGGTCATCTTCTATATGTTCGATGACCTGAAAGCTGATGACAAAATCAAAACTGTTTGACGCAATATTGTGTAACGGAGGGATCTCCATCTGAATAAATTGAACATTATTATAGCTGTTCATGTCAATCCCTGTTGCAAATTTATCAATGGTTACCAGTTCGGCGCATACTTCGGAAAGAATGTCCAATCCAAGTCCGGAGCCCGTACCAATTTCAAGGACCCGCCCATGCAGTCTTGTCTTGCATTCATGGTAGGCGAATAAACATCGCTGATAAACATAATTATCAACAGCGCTGGATGAAGAAGCTCTTTCTGCGGTCTGTATCATATTTCTTCGTTCTTGTGGAAAAAGTAAATCAGTGAACTGGTTCTATTGATATTGAATAAGCTAGCAATCCAGGAAAAAGCGCCATGCATCAGGCCAGACAGAAGGTAAAGTGCGTTTTTGCGATACTTTTCGCTCAGCATACTGACGTAGAATGAATCAAAGGGTAAACGATGTGTAGTTAAATAATTATAACCGCACTTTTTAAGCAATGCCGTTATGGTATTTTGATCGAAATGCCATAAATGTCTGGGAACATCGTATCCAGCCCAGTATGAACCGTAATGGGTCGCATCCGATGAACGATAATTCGGGACAGCTATAACCAATAAAGCGTCGTCTTCAAGTATGCCATGCAATTGACGAAGGAAGGTCTCTGGCTGGTAAATGTGTTCCAGCACATGCCACATTGTTGCAATGTGAAAGCGTTTGGTGATTTCACCTTTGGCTAATAACTCCGGAGGATAGACTTCCAGACTGAAAGCATCCTTTGAAAAATTCCTGGCACCTTCATTAATTTCTATTCCGGTTACCTCATAACCATGTCTTTTCATGTTATCGAGAAAATAACCTGTGCCACTGCCCAAATCAATGATTTTCTTACCTGAACTGTATCGTCCAATCAACCTTCTTTTTTTATTGAGCATATACTTACGGACACCGTGATAAAGCCTGAACATGATGCCGGATCGGTTGTCTGAATGAGACACATAATTGGGACTGTCATAGTAAGGGCCTGCGTCAGCTTCGACAGGGGGGTCTTGTGTATAACGAAGACCACAATTGTTACAATCAAAGATATGAAAACGTTCTCCGCTGACTTTGTGGTCATCGACCTCATGCCAGTTTTTTACATCGTCGGAATGGCAAAATGGGCAAATTAAATGATACTGTCTGGTCATGGTTGTCCGATACAAATGGTGACATTCCTGGGAATCGCGTGGAATTCAAAGGAGCTGCTGCAAATATAGTTGATAATACGCTGATCTATTCGAGTGTAAATCAATCATTTACATTTAATTAATCTTTTGAGTTTCGGTGTCGGATCCATAGGTATTAATTTGAAGATTATCTGACTTGCAACAATCCTGTATGGGACATTAGATCAATGAAAGTTTTGCAGATGAATAGGAGCATGATAATGAATAACATAAATCCAGCTTGTTCTTAAAAATCACTGTTTATTGATCGAGTGACTGGAGTGTAAAGTAGTTGTTGGTATGTTTGAGGGTAGCGGAAATAAATTCCCGAAACTTCTACTTTATTTCTCTGCGATTTCAAGAATTTTAAGTTCTACACGCTGATTCTTCGCACGACCTGCTTGCGTCTCGTTGGTTGCAACAGGATTGCGCTTGCCGTAACCGCGGTAAGTGATTTGACTGGTTGGAATTCCTTTGTCGTAGAGATAGAGGGCGATATTTTTTGCTCTGGCGGTGGATAATTTATCACAATATTCATGAGATGGTATTCCATTTGTATGTCCGCCTATTTCGATATTTACCCCCTTGTTGTCCCGAAGAAATTCATATATTTCATCCAGGACCGCATATGATTCCGGTGATACTACGCTAGAATCTGCAGTAAAGTAAAGTTGGTCGATGCGCAATGTCTGCCCCACAGCAATTTTCGTTCGCACCAGATCCGGAAGTACTTTTGGAGCATCAATGAATACATTAAAGTTAAATTGGCAATTGTTCTGGTCATAAACCCGGACCACATGCTTCCCACCGCTTAGGTTGCTGACACTCTCACCGGAACGACCATTGTCCCAGACATAGCGATAGGGGGGTGTGCCTCCTTTTACTTTAACAGTCGCCTTTCCATCCCGTTTGCTTGCCTCACTGATCCTTTCCTTGGACACAATTTCAAAACTGAATGGCTCAGGTTCTTTGATCGATACACTGGTCACATAATCATTGGCTTCTGCGTCAACGACAGTAACTGAGTATTCTCCAGCGCCGAGGCTATCTTTTTTGGCACCGGTCATTTCTGGATTATTCCATTTATAGCTATATGGGGTTTTGCCGCCATTGACAATAACCGTTATTCCTGCAGTCTTACTTCCCGGACATTTGATTTCTCCCCTTGCGTAGGCAATTGCGGTCAGCTCTTTGACTTCACTATCGAGCATATCGATTCGAAACAAACCCCTGTCTGCTGTACCTACCCAAAGGTCATCGTTGCGGTCACAGGCGAGCGATAAAGTCTGCGCTGATACAAATCCATAATCCTTGTCAATGACCAGGCTTTTGTCAGTATACGGGTTGAATTGTACAAGGGTCTCCGAAGCCACATAGACATTGCCTTTGCTGTCTGCTGCAAGCGCTCTTACCGGACCCTGGCTGATACCTCTGCGCACTGCAGCATCCTGCCATCGGTCTCTGCCATCTTCCTTATAAATCAGCCACATTTTCTTCTCGGCGAGAAGCCAAATGCCTTCCCGGGTGCTGATGACTCCTGTGATCTTGTGGTCTGACTCGTATTGAACCCAATGTTTTCCATCAATAATCACAACGCCTTTGTCTGTGCCCACCCATAATCGGCCTTCATTATCCGGATATAGTACATTAATTTGATTGGACTTGAGTTTGCTGTTCTTTTCTGAAAAACTTCCAACAACCCTGGACTGATCGTCGGATACGCGGTAAAGGCCGTTTGTGGTGCCTACCCAGATATCTCCTTTGTAGTACGTAATGCAGGTGATCTGTGCCTTGAGGTTGGACAATAGAATACTTTGAGACTTGTCTTCCGTGGTAAGGGTCTGCGATCTGTTTCCATACCAAACCATTTCCTTTTTGTCTTCAGTGATCCCGCTGATGCTATCTTTTGCAAACACTTCGGGATCGGATTCCATGTTGATAATACGGTACAGGCCTCTGTCTGTTCCTAGCCACTTATAGTTTTGTTTGTCAATGAATATGGCTCTGACCGCTTCATTGGGTCCCATTTTCTGATAATTCTCTACAATTGCTTTGGGTGCTTCCTGTGCTATGGAAGAAAGCGATCCTGAGGCCAGAAGGAGCAGAAGAATGATACTTTTTGACATAGCGGCTAATTTCATGTTGATAACGACAGAATCCTGCATAATTGTGCGCAAAGATTATAAATACGACTGAACTCCCGCAATTTATGTAAATTTTCAGATGACTGATTTTTAGATCATACCAATTAGGGTGAGCAAAAAAAAGCCGGCTGTAGGCCGGCTTTCCAATCCTAGATATTAATATTTTATAAGTTTGGTATTATTATCTCCTGTCCCGGGTGTATCAGATCAGGATTCTTAATAGTATCCTTGTTGGCTTCAAAAATCTGTTTGTACTTCATTGGATCTTTAAAGTAATGCTTGGCAATAAGGCTCAGGCTTTCTCCTTTGGCGACGGTGTGACGGGTATAGTATTCTGTATTTGCAACACTGATATCGGCGACGAGGTCTGAAGGATTACTGCCACCGACTGACTTGATCTCATCCCAAAGACGATCCTTATCATACTGATCTTTGGCGGTGCCCCAAACTTTCAGCACGCCGCCTTCCTCTAACACATTGCCGTTCTGAACATTCAGTTGCTTTCCAAGATCCAGAACTGATTTGTACTTTTCTTGCAAGTTCATTGTTTTAATTTTAAAAGTTTATAAAAAAAGAGTAACAAGCTTGAATTATGAAAAGTTCTTCACCTGACAATTTGATAAACTTTTTTAAAAAATTTAAGCAAGCAATGATCGTATCAATTTTGTAATTGTTTGAATCTGTGGCAATTGTAATTTCTGTAAGACTATATGGTAAACCTGAATTATCAGGCGGCAACGGTTCATTTTATCCGTACCAAATGCCGTGTCGTAGAAATCAATGTGATGTTAAAATTAAAGTGCAGGGCAGCGTTTCTGATAATTAACACAAGAATTAAGAAAAAAGTGGAGGTTATCGGAGTCGAACCGACGACCTCTTGCATGCCATGCAAGCGCTCTAGCCAGCTGAGCTAAACCCCCATAACAATTTTCGATGGCCAATAGTAAATCGTTAAATACATTCCAATCTATCAATGGATGTACCGTATATTCAATATCTGGCCTCAATACGTATTAAATTAATATTGATCTTTATCAATTTGCGAGCTGCCAAAGAATATTGAGCAAGTTAAACTCGTTATGCATTGGAGCTTGAGGCTTCAGAATGCGCAAATATAGAGAAACTTCAGTTTATGGCAAATGAAAAAGAGTATTCAGTATGCCATGAAATAAGGTTAAGCCAGCCCATACTGGTTTTAATGAGAAGCTGATTGTGTCACCACAAAAAACCGTTTTGGAATGTAAGCTGTGATTAAGGAATAAGTCAGGCGTTGGCGGAAAACTTGGTGCATATGAATACATTCAATGAAACTTTACTCCTATGCAAATTTCAGCCGAACGATTTGGCTAATTATCTATTTCATCAGAAATCTAGATTGAATTTGTATTAGAATAAGATAATTTTGCTTGAATTTAATTTAAAAATCTTCCAGAAATTCTTCTAGTTCCCTTCTTTCTTTTTTAGTAGGTCGAATGCCATCCGACCTGTAAAAATGACTGGTCTGTTTTTCGTGGAGACGGTTTAGTTCTTCCTGCGGGGTAAGGTTTTCGAAGCAATCTTTGGCAAGCGTTGCTGATAGCCTTTGGGCGGGAAGACTACAGATCCTGTAAGAATAACGGATACTATCCTTTCGAACAGTAATCACCATGCCGTTTTCAATTTGTGAAGAAGGCTTAAGTTCCTGATCTCCGCATTGTACTCTGCCTTTGCGACAGTATTCAGCAGCAATGGATCTTGACTTAAAAATGCGTACACACCACAGCCACTTGTCGATACGCAATTTATTCGAGGTCATTGAGCGTAGGAAACTTGCTTTTTAGTTTTTTAAGGGTTTCCAGTACGATTTGTGCCACCGAATAATCCCGGAACCAGTTTTGGTCAGCCGGTATAATATGCCATGGTATCGTGCTGTTGTTTATTGCGTATTCATAGCATTCCATGTACTCATCCCACAATTTACTCTCTTCAAAATCCTGTTCATTGAACTTCCATTGTTTTTGTGGATTATCACGTCTCTCCTTCAATTTTTCAAGTTGTTTGGAATGAGATATATGGAGGTAGAATTTAAGTATGGTTGTGTTGTTGTCAAACTGAAGCAGTTCTTCAAATGCATTAATGGCATTCATGCGTTTTGCTGCACGATCCTTGTCGATCCACTGATGAACGGACTGTATCAAAATGTCCTCATAGTGAGATCGAATGAAAATTTTCATATTTCCTTTAGCAGGAGCCAGCTTGTGAACCCGCCAGAGGAAGTCGTGAGCGAATTCTTCTTCTGTTGGTTTTTTAAATGAACAAGCATCGATGGCAAGGGCAGAACACTCCGCAAAGACATTTTGGGCTACGCCGTCTTTGCCACTGGCATCCATGCCTTGTAATACAATGAGCACGCTGTGTTTTTTCTCTGCATAAATACTTTTGCAAATCTGTCCTATTCCGGCAACAAGCTCTTTTGTTTTATCTTTAATTTCATCTTTTTTCAGACTTTCAGGAGCATCAGTGTCTATTTTCGACAATTTTATTTTTCCCATATTCAGTTCATTTTTTTTCTTTTCAGTAAAAACAACTGAAGTATGTAGTCGTAACCGAGATTGATATCTGCCTGCATGTAGTGAATCCGGTTTTGAATGCATCTTGATTCAATCTCATGCTGTACTTGTTTGATTTTTGCGGTGTATGCATCTCTGATTTGGTGAGCCTGCATGCGTAACTTTTCTCCGGTCTCCATATCGACAAACTGGTATGGTTGATTTTCAAAAGCGAAGTCAAGCTCAAGATTTTTATCGAGTACGTGATAAAGAATCACTTCGTGTTTTCGGTATTTGAGATGTTGTAATGCACTGAAAATTTCATCCATGTTATCAGTATTGTCAAACATATCACTGAAGATCACAATCAGCGATCGTTTGTGTGTCTCTTCTGCAATCTGGTGCAGCGCCTGTGCGGGATCTGATTTTCGGTTAAGCTGGACATCAGAAATCCACTTGTCTAACTGGCTGAGGAGAAACTGGTAATGGGTAGTCGAAGATTTGGCTTGTGAGCTGAACTCAATCTTATCCGAAAAAAGTGAAATTCCAAAAGCATCTCTTTGCTTCTTCAGAATATTCATCAGGCAGGCAGCGCCTACGGATGAAAATTTCAGCTTGTTGAGAAGCCCTCCGCTAACAAGACGTTCTTCCGGAAAGTACATAGAGGAAGACACATCTATGACGATTTGGCAGCGAAGGTTGGTTTCTTCTTCATACTTCTTAGTAAAGAGCTTATCAGTACGGGCGAATACCTTCCAGTCAATATTTCTGGTATTCTCACCGGTGTTGTAAATTCTATGTTCTGCAAATTCGACACTAAAACCATGAAAAGGAGATTTATGCATGCCAATGATAAAACCTTCTACAACCTGTTGTGCCAAAAGTTCAAGATTATTATAGGCCTGAACCGGAAAACGATCAAAAAAACTCATAATCTTAATAAAAACAAAGCCCTCATCAGTTCAAAGATAAGGGCTTTTGGAATGCTTAGTATGGGTTTTGCACTATAAAAGCGCCTCAATTTTTTGTTTCAAATTAGCCTTGGTAGTCGTCCCGACTTGTTTATCAACAACTTTGCCATCCTTGATAAAGAGTATTGTTGGAATTGAGCGCACACCGAATTGCATGGAGACCTGCGGATTATGATCCACATTGAGTTTGCCGATGCGTACTTTGTCCTGGTATTCACCAGACAATTCTTCGATGATCGGTCCTACCAATCTGCACGGGCCGCACCATTCAGCCCAGAAATCAATAACAGAGACAGTGCCTTGAGAAAGAGCAGTCTCCTGAAAATTAGTATCAGTAAATTCAAATGCCATTTGGAGTAATTTTATGAGATGAAAGAACGCTGCGGCATATTCAAAAGTTCATTCCTTAAGAATTAATTAAATGAAAAAAATCGAATTCAGCCAACGTGGAGTCCTGATTATTATCGGTTTCTTCAGCATGATGGTCTGTCTTGGTACGATCGCCATTGGCGTCATGATTTACCTGGATCCAAAGTATGCCGAGTCATTCTATTTTTATAAAGTTTATCTTGTGTACAGGCACTTGTGGAAGTATTTGTCTAATGCTTCACCCTGGCCGTTGTTTTTTTTCTGGTTATTGGCTGAATTGTTACTGGTTGGTATAATGATCAGAGCTTGGGCTATACGCGCCCATCGCAATACAATACGGATTCTTGGCGTGCTGCTGATATTTGCCCATATATCCTGGTTTTATTTGTCCTGGGGATTTAATTATTCCAGAAAAAATGTGCGATCGCGCCTCGGGCTATATGGAAAAGTGGAACACAAGGAATATCTGGAAGAATTCAGGGATGTAGCCAATGAGATTAGACAGCTTGCTGCATTACGGCCTGAAAAACTACCCAATGTCTCTGCGATGCAACTCAGCGACCAACTTGAAAATGATCTCTGCCAATTTTTAGAGTCTTTGGGACTTCCCTCAATCCATGGATTGAGGTGTCGTATTGTTCAGCCTTCGGGGTGCCTGCTTATTTTTGAGACGGCTGGCATTTTCTGGCCATTCTCAGGGGAGGGGCAGGTCGACAAAGGCCTGCACTGGATCGAATGGCCATTTACAATGGCTCACGAGCTGGCGCACGGTATGGGTTGGACCAATGAAGGAGAATGCAACTTTATGGCATTCGAAAGTTGCATTGATTCATCCAATCCTTGGATTCGATACTCAGCAGCAATTTCGTACTGGAAATATCTGGCAAGCAGTCTTCAGGCTGAAGACAGTCTTACTTATGTTGAATTGAAAAAACTGGCAGGAGATAATGTTCTAACGGACCTTGCGAATATTCGGGAACAACATCGAATTTATCCGTCAATACTTCCAGAATGGAGGGATTGGCTATACGAACGGTATCTTGAAGTAAACAAGGTAGATGCGGGACTTCATTCATACCATGAGCTGATTCCGCTGGTGATTTTGTATCGCAAGAAATAAAAAAGGCCTACCAGGTAAGGTAAGCCTCAGGTAGTAAAAAATATTAATAATTAGTTACTGGTTGTTTGTTCTTCTATTGTGGCTAGAATTTGTCTGGCGATATTCAGTATGCGTTCGTCTTCAATATGAACGATCCCTCCATTTGGACCGGGTTCCAGATGATTGCCAGAATTCTCGAGATGATGTGCACCGAAATAATTTCGCACGGTTTGCTCGTCAAGTTGAAGCTCATCAGCGATTTTTTTGATGCTACCATGCGGCAACCTGTGTTTAATGCTTCGAAGTTCATCAAAGGTAATATTCATAATACGAGGTTTAGTTAATGAATAATGGATTCAGTGGTCAATTTAGTATGTTCAACCGATTTTAAAGTTAAAATTCCTAAAGTTTTTTTCTTAACATTTGAGTCTTCAGTACACAATTCAACTGCCTAATTGGTGATCCTGGCAGAAGTGAATTTAAATGACTTGGTCGACAGGAGTATACGGAAGTCCGAAGGCGCTTGACACCCCTTCATATACTACTTTTCCGTTGATAACATTGAGTCCGAGCTTCAGTGATCTGTTATCCTTGCAAGCTTGTTTCCATCCCTTTTCGGCTAGCTGTATCGCATAAGGCAATGTGGCATTGGTCAAGGCTACTGTCGATGTGTACGGTACAGCACCCGGCATATTGGCCACACAGTAATGTACAACTTCATCGATAATATAGATCGGGTCGTCATGTGTTGTCGGTTTCGATGTTTCAATGCATCCACCCTGGTCGATGGCAACATCCACGAGCACAGTACCCGGATGCATGGTGGAAAGCATATCACGGGTAACAAGACTGGGGGCTTTAGCGCCCGGTATAAGTACAGCACCAACGATCAAATCATGTGTTTTGACCAGTTCGCGGATATTGTATTCGTTGCTGAACATGGTGGTGACATTCGCAGGCATGACATCCGCCAGATAGCGAAGACGGTTAAGGCTGATGTCGAGCAGTGATACTTGCGCGCCAAGGCCAGCCGCCATTTTAGCGGACTGGGTTCCGACAATGCCGCCACCCAGGATAAGAACTTTAGCCGGTGGAACCCCGGGGACGCCTCCTAACAAGATTCCTTTGCCTTTTTGTGGCTTTTCAAGATACTTGGCCCCTTCCTGAATAGCCATACGACCTGCCACTTCGGACATCGGTATTAGCAAGGGCAGACTGCGATCCGGAAGTTCTACAGTCTCGTATGCGAGACATACTGCTCCGCTCTCAATCATGGCCATAGTCAGTGGCTCGTAAGAGGCAAAGTGAAAATAAGTAAAAAGTAGTTGATCTGGCCGGATGAGCTTATATTCGCTAGCGATGGGTTCTTTAACTTTGATAATCATCTCCGCAATTGAATATATTTCTTCAATCGTCTGAAGGATTTTAGCGCCCGCATTCACATAGTCCTGGTCTGAAAAACCACTCCCAATCCCGGCGGTGGATTGTACATATACCTGGTGTTTACGCTTGCAAAGTTCCAGTGCTCCTGCCGGAGTGAGCGCAACACGGTTTTCGCTGGCTTTGATCTCTTTTGGGACTCCAATAATCATGTAGGAAATTTATGCGGCGAAGGTACGAAAGAGGGACCCAAACGCGCTAAAAAAAGAATGCCCGTATACGTTATACGGGCAAATCTTCATTTAATAACCAAAACTCAAAACTCGTTAAACATATAACAACAACTATGCCAAAAAAATTGACGAACAGCAATAAATAACAATTGATGTATATTTTGTTAACTGATATGTAGGAATGCTACCATGTATTTACTTGATAATGTTGAAGCTACATATTTATTTAGGTTGATACAAAATCCTGATCTGAAATCCTGACTTCAGGTTGTGCGGTTTCAAAGAGTTTTCGACAGGCTTTAATACCTTCTGTGCCCAGATCGATGCTGAATTCATTGACATAAAGTCCAATGTGCTGTGCAATAACATCATCAGATAGTTCTGAGGCATGGTCCTTAATGAATGGCATTAGCATTGAGTCATTCTGCCTGGCAAAGGCAATGGATTCCTGAATCGCCTTGATAGCCGCTGAAAGGACATGATCCGGCAATTCACGCTTTACCATGATCAATCCGAGTGGAATCCTGAGTCCTGTATGATCGGACCAGTACTGACCCAGGTCCAATATCAATGAAAGTCCTTTGGATGCATAAGTAAATCTGCCTTCATGAATTAACACACCCGCTTCTATTGCGCCATCAAGTATTGCGTCCTCGATTTGGTTAAATACCATGTGTCTGATGTTGACGTGCTGAGGGAAAGCGAACCGAAATAATTGGGTTGCAGTGGTGTCCTTTCCAGGCAATGCCACAGTGCACTGCAGAAGACCAGGATAATCTATTTTCTCCTTGCTTACCAACAAAGGTCCGACTGCATCACCAAGTGCACCTCCGCAAGGTAGTATCCTGTATTTGTCCAAAAAGGTAGGTGCAATCGCCGCACTCACCTTGATGACATCATAAATTCCATCTGATGCTGCATTATTGAGTTCCTGAATGTCCATAAAACTAACCTCCGGTGCTGGCAGGATGCTTTCCTGAACAGATAACATACCGTTGAGCCAGGCACCAAAAATGAAGGTGTCGTTGGGGCAGGGCGATATGGCTAATTTGAGTTTACCTTTGTGCAGCTCCATGAATCATTCTTTTCAAGTAATCTTTGAAGATAATCATATCCTGGTGGTTATCAAGCCAGTGAATATACTTTCGCAGGCAGACAGTACCGGTGACCTGAACATGGTCGACCTTGTTAATGACTATCTTCGAACCAAATATAATAAACCGGGAAAAGCCTATGTTGGTTTATTGCATCGCCTGGACAGACCTGTTTCGGGTCTCATGATTTTTGCCAAGACCTCTAAATCATTTGAGCGATTACAGGAGCAAATCAAGTTCAGAACAATGGATAAATACTATTTGGCCGTAACTGCCAATAAGCCACCCAATGAAGAGGATACTTTAAGGCATTTCATCCTCAAAGACAGTAAGATTAATAAGGTCATGATCTCGGATCATGAAGTCACCGGGTCTAAGGTATGCCAATTGCGTTACCGGGTGCTCGGGCATAATGGCTTCAGGTATCTGATACAGGTCAAACTAATCACTGGCAGATCGCATCAAATACGGTCTCAGATGGCCTACATTGGTTGCCCGCTCATGGGAGATGTCAAATACGGTGATGCAGACCCTAGATTTAGTTCGGATTTGGCACTGTTTTCTGCATTTATTGGAGTTGATCATCCGACATTGAAGGAAAGGATGTACTGGTTTGCCCTACCTCAAAGTAGAGGTTATTGGATCGGACTGGAAGAGTTTTTTCCAAAATCAGCATTAGATCTTATGTAATCGTCTATTTTTGCGCCCGGTGAGAGTTCACGATCAGCTCCTTCTAATCCTCCAGGGTAGAAATACAGCAAAGGCGTGAAGTTGTAGCGATGCGATGGGCTCTTACCATTTATTGCCCACCGCCAACCTATATCATGAAATTCTTTATCGACACTGCCAATCTGCAACAAATTGCCGAAGCCAAGGATCTTGGTATTCTGGATGGCGTAACCACCAACCCCAGCCTGATGGCCAAGGAAGGGATCACCGGCAAATCAGAAATTTACAAGCATTACAAGAAAATCTGTGACCTGGTTGAGGGAGATGTCAGCGCGGAAGTGATCTCAACTGATTATGAAGGGATGATCCGTGAGGGCAAGGAGTTGGCCATGATCTCCGAGAATATTGTCGTAAAAGTACCCATGATCAAGGATGGTGTCAAAGCCCTGGTTGAGTTCACGAAACTGGACATCAAAACAAATTGCACATTGGTTTTTAGTGCGGGACAGGCCATTCTTGCAGCCAAGGCCGGAGCAACTTATGTATCGCCTTTTATCGGACGTATCGATGATTCCGGATGGAACGGCATGCAGCTTATCTCCGATATTTATGATATTTATTCCCTGCAGGGTTATGATACAGAAATACTTGCTGCATCCATTCGAAGCGGCTTGCACATTGTTGATGCAGCCAAAGCGGGAGCGGATGTTGTCACCTGTCCACTGGATGCAATAATGTCACTGCTCAAGCATCCGCTTACGGATATTGGTTTGGAAAAGTTTCTCGCTGATCACGCCAAAGCCGCCAAGTAAGTCCCTTTTTACTACACTTCGCTGAATTCTTTTTTTAGCCACTGAAGCAAAGGAAGTAATTCAGTCCGTGAAGAATAATCAACTTTTGCCTCCCGACAGGCACTGACCAATTGTAAATAATATTGTTCGTTTTCAAATGAACGAACGGCGTTGATGATGGTCTGTTGATTAAGATCAGAAATAGTAATACCTACGTGATGTTTTTTTAGTAGCATAACATATTCTGGAAAATTCATGTGGATTGCGGGCAATTCCATATTAATAAAATCAAATGTTCGGTTAGCCAGAGAATAAAAGTAGTTTCTGTTGCTGCCATCCAGTAGATTTATTCCGATTCGGGCAGATTTGCTAGCTTCAATCAACGCTGCGGGTGATAAAGGCCCTTTGAAAATGACCCTGTCCTGTAATAGCAATTTTTTTACCAGGTCTTTTAGTTGATCTTCGATGTCGCCAGTGCCAGCCAGGATTAGGCTGTATTCTGGCAATAATGGCATACAGCGAATGATTTCACTTAAACCTCGGCCGATATTGAGGACTCCCTGATACCAGATAATTTTTTGGCGAGAACTGATTTGGGAAGGAGTGACAGCGGTGTCCGGAATATTGCGGATAACCGTAAAGTCTTTATTGTATCGCTTCTTCAGAAGATCTGCTAACATATTACCAACCGTAATTCGTAAGGAGGAGAATCGACAGCCTGCGATTGTAATCACCTGCCATGTCTTTTGTATCCATTTTTTTCCTGTAATTTCCGGGCTTTGTTCAAAAAACTCATGGGCATCATAAATAAACTTTGTGCCTTTGAGCCATCGCACACACAGCACGGCCATGAGTGTATCTGCATCGACGGCATAAATAATATTTTGACGTGAAATCAAAAGCTTGAAGAATAGTCTGAAATTGTATTCTGCATAGAACAACCATGATCGTTGAAAGAATGTAGGAACATAATTTTCCTCATATGCAATTTTAGCATTTCCATTTTCGGGCGAAAAGTGATATGATCTGTCGGCTGTTTTTCTGCTGAATACCTTTAAGTGATAGCCTTCATAATATAAACAACGCAATATTCTTTGCATACGCTGATCATATGCAAGATTCGATGTCATTATCACACTGATGATTTTATTTTCTGAATGCATCACTGTTCACTACAACGTAATTGTTCTCTACTCATTTTATCCGCATTAGGAAAACAAAATCCTGAAGGTACATTTCCCGGTTCATATCGGTGAAGCGATGGGTCAAACAAGGCATCCTCTACAAATGTTGTCAGGGCTTTGATTTCCTTTTCTGTCAGATGGAGCGGCCGGAAATAGGGCGAGAGGTATTTTTGGTCAACGGATGAGTTTTCAGCTACTGCATTATTTATATATCTGATTACCGCCTCCACAGAACTGAGTCCACCTCCGTGACCAAGAAATTTGAGACCTTTGAGATTGTAAAGTTGAGGTACTTTAAATTTGTACATATCCTCTTCGCGGTGTGTAAATCCACCTCGGCCAAACATAATATCTTCAGGTGCATTTTTCTTAGGGATTACATCATTGCCCGACATGTCTTTGATGCCAAGTGCATGAAAGGTCATGCTGTTGAGTGCTGGTCCACGGTGACAATTATTGCACCCCCCTTTGCCAAAAAAAATGTATGCCCCCCAACGCTGATCTTTTGTCAAAGCGCTGCGATCTCCTCGAAGCCACTTTTGAAAAGGGGCCTCGTTAGTTAGCACTGTTCTTTCGTACGCTGCAATTGCTTTAGCCATACTGAACCGTCTGTATTTCAGCTCTGGTGTGACATCAGAAAATGCCGCATTAAAAAGATCTAGATATTTTGTCTCTGTGACGAGGTTTGGATCCATTCGCATACCATGTGCTTCAAGTGCCACTCTGGCCTGAGTCTCGACACCAGCCATTGCCAGTCGGTTCAGTTCCATAAAGCTTCCTTTCTTCCAGAGACTGTCAGTTCCTTTGTTGGGACCACAGCATCCGAGTTTGCCGCTCCATAATTGGACCTCCTGATAAGCACAATTGACGATAGATGGTGTCCTGAGCAATTGAACATCGACTTCAGTTGAATCACACATGGGATGTTTTTCGCGCCGAAATCCATGTCCCCGCCCGCCACTGGCTATAGCTTGTTTACGGCCTGCCTGGAATCCGGCATCGGCAAAATGGCAAGTGGCACAACTAAATGTTCTGGCAGCAGCTTTGCAAGCTGGGTCAAATGAAATTGCAGGATCAAAAAATAAATACCTTCCCAATTCGACCTTTGCAGCTGTAAGCGGATTGGCTGAATCCTGAGGTATATGCTCCAATTCATCAGATCGGGGCAACATGAGGGAGGCGATACCTCCAGGTTCTGACATTAACAAATTCCTTAGCGACTGGTCTGTAATTTCTGTTGTCACGGTCTGCTGACATTGCAACAAGAGAAGCAACAGGCCTGCTGTGCATATAAGATAAATCGCTTCCGGCTTCACCTTACAAAGATACTGTTTGCTCGAGGCTTAAAACAAAGTGATGAATGATGATATTCTTTAAATGTTATATCTTTGAATTACAATATAATAAATGAATTCTTTTTTAAAATTAATCAGCTTGCTTTTGCTGGCAACGGGTAGTTTAAATGCCTGTAAGTCTCCCGATCCAAAAGGAGATTCTACAATCCACTGGATGTCGTGGCAGGAGGCAATTGAAGCCAATCAGAAAGCGCCTCGAAAAATCATGATTGATTTATTTACGGAATGGTGTGGTTGGTGTAAAAGGATGGATGCGTCAACATTTGTTGACCCTGCCGTCGTTGCTTATGTCAATCAGCATTTCTATGCCGTTAAATTTGACGCAGAACAAAAGGACAGTATAGTTTTTAATAATCACACCTTTCATTATATTCCCAATGGACGCAGGGGGTATCATGAATTGGCATACGCACTCGTTGACGGACAATTGAGTTACCCCACTTTGGTCTACCTGACGCCAAAAATGGAGCGGATCATGATTTCACCTGGATTTAAGCCTACAGATGGTCTGATGAAGGAGATGCGTTATGCAAAAGAAGACATCTACCTTCAACAGAAATGGGAAGAATACCAGCAACGAAATTAATCAGGAAGGTTCATTGAACACGGGCGGAACGGAGAAGCTCAGGACATTTTCACTGACCATGATCGTGGTTGGGTTTGTCATTGGAATGGGAATCTTCAGAACGGCAACAGATGCAGCGCAGGCGTCTGCAACGCCTGTTATTTTTTTTTACAGCATGGATTCTCGGCGGATTTGTAGCCTTTTGTGGTGCGCTGACTTATGCGGAGATCGGCAGCCGTTATCCGGTCACCGGCGGATACTATAAAATATTTTCTTATGCCTATCATCCGTCAGTTGCTTTCGCACTTAATTGCGTGATCCTTTTTTCCAATGCAGCCTCACTTTCAGGCGTAGCCATCATCGGGAGCGAGTATCTATTATCAGCAATACTGGGTCAGGATTATCCTTCTTATTACAATTCTATTTTAGGTATTGCAGCCATTGGCACATTTTACGGCCTGAATGTATTGGGTCTTCAGGTAAGCAGTCGTACGCAGAATGTACTTATGATGGTCAAACTTGCAATGCTCGCGTTAATTCTTCTGGCTGGTATTGCATTGCCTCAGGCAGTTTCTTCCGGTACGCCTGAATTTCAGTCGATTGGCGTAAAAGGTTTTATACTTTCTCTTGCGTCGGCATTGGTAGCCGTCAGTTTTACGTACGGAGGGTACCAACAATCCATTAATTTTGGAGAAGAGGTGGAACAGCCTTCACGGACAGTACCCAAGGGCATCATGCTCGGCATACTGGTCGTGATCGCTATCTATGTGTTGGTCAATCTTTCGTATTTCAGTACCATCGGTTTCGAACAATTGAAAAGCACTAAAGGTATAGCATCAGTGATTGCATTTCGTCTATTGGGCACAGCCGGCGAGCGAATTTTTTCCGTGCTGCTTTTTGTTGCAGTGCTGGCTTATGTAAATGTTTTGATGCTCAGTAATCCCAGGGTGATGTATGCAATGGCTGATGACGGTGTCTTGCCTGGTATTTTTCAGAAAAAATTCGGAAAGCACCAGGTGCTTCTTGTCAATCTCACGATCTTTGCTTTTTTGTCTATTCTCACCCTGATGTTTGCTTCGACTTTTGACCGTATTCTAGGGTTTGTCATGTTTCTTGATTCTGTTGGGATGGTAACTTCTGCCGCGACTTTGTTTTTTATGCGAAAAAGAAAGTTGGGTGAAGAAAGGTCAGGGATTTACAGGATGAAATGGTTTCCTTTGGCAACGATTATTTTCATCACCGCTTATTTATTAGTGTGTGGATCCATCATTGTCAATACGCCACATCTCGCTTTAATGGGAAGCATTGTATTTGTTGGTTTTCTAGGCCTGTATCTGCTTATACGCAAGATGTTCAGGAAGAACAATTCCCTGTAGAATCAGCGTTAAATCGCGTAAGTTTGTATCACATTGCGCCATCATGGGTAGGGTAGTGATATTATTATTTTGTTTGTCGGTATTCTCTTTAACCGTATTCGCTCAGTCCAGTGCGGGTGAGATCTGTGATAATGGGCTGGATGATGACGGGGATGGCTTGATAGACCTGAATGACGGCGATTGTATTTGTAAAGGCATCAAAGACTCCATATTCGTGCCAAGTTCTTTAGTGCCCAACCCTTCTTTTGAACTGTATAAACAATGTCCTGACGGGCTTGCTCAGCTTGACCGAAGCCTTAACTGGATTCAGGCATCACCGGCAACTTCAGATTATTTTAATCTTTGTGGATTCAAGGATGATCCGTTTCGCGGAACACCCCCACAGCCTCTACCTGCCGGACGGGGTTATGTTGGCTTCCTGGACATTCAGAATTATCCACAGCGGGGAATTTACAAAGAATACATCGGTGCATGTCTAACAAGTACCATGATGGCAGGGAAGGAATATACCCTTACATATTGGGTTGGATTCGGTAGGCGTGGACAGGTATTTGGACCAAGAGCTACGTTGAACATGGCAATATTCGGAACTTCTGACTGTAAGTACCTTCCTTTTGCAGTCAATCCGCCAGGTTATCAATGTCCAACCAAATATCAGGGGTGGTTCGAAATGAGTCGTGTCACGGTATCAGGATCCAACCAATGGAAAAAGGTAACCGTCAAGTTGCGCCCAACGGTCAATGTAGCGGCTATTTGTCTAGGACCGGCTTGTGCGACAACGGATGGTGATTATTATTACTGGCTGGACGAACTGATTCTTGAGGAGACGGTCAAATTCGACTCCCTAAAGGTTGAGATTAGCGGTAATCCATGTACAGACACTGTAATTCTTAAATCATCCAAATCTTCACTCGCCATTGTGCAATATCAGTGGTATAAGGATGGTGTGGCCATTGCCGGTGCGACATCTCAGAATTATCCAATTCCAAAGGGTGCTCTCGGTAAATATCAGTTGAGAGTGAGTTACAAAAACGACTGTGAACTGAGTAAATCTTTTCAATACAACATAGACCAGTTTATTACAAGATTGAATCCACAGATCTGTGCAGGTGATTCAGTGGTAATTAACTCAAAGACTTACAGAACGACTGGTGTATATTACGATACGCTTAGGAATTTCATGGGATGCGATAGTATTCTGGAGATTAGCGTTGGCATGCATCCACGGTATTTGGATACGCTGCATGCTGAAATCTGTGCCGGTGATTCGTACGTATTCGATGGAAATATTTGCGATTCTACATCGCTTTATCAATTTGACTATTTCAGTATTAATGGTTGTGACAGCATTCGTTATTTGAACCTCATTGTCCACCCGAAATCAGTAACCAATATAACGCAGTCAATTTGTGAAGGTAAGTCCACAATAATTGGTGGAAAATCTTATTCCAAAGCAGGAATTTACACCGACAGTTTGGTTAGTATTTACGGATGTGACAGTATCGTGAATATTCAGATTAGTGAAAATCAAAAATCTTTTGTTGCAGTCTCTCGTCAAATCTGTGAAGGCGACCGTTATCTTTTTGGATCTAGGATGCTGACTGCCACCGGAATCTACTCAGATACTTCGGCAACTTTTTTCGGGTGTGACAGTATCACCACTTTATCCTTATCGGTGAAATCCAAAGGCTTCTTTATTATTGATACATCGCTCTGCACAGGTCAAGTACTAAAATTGGGAAACAATACCTATACTTCTCCGGGGACTTATCAGATAAAGACTGTCAATGCCGATGGGTGCGATAGTCTTGTCACAGTTAATCTACAATATCACCCCGTATTTAACAGGCAAATTGATACCAGCATTTGCGATGGTGATTTTATTATGTTTAATGGGATCCGTATCACTTCTGCAGGAAAATATACGCAAAATCTTTTGTCTGCGGATCGGTGCGATAGTATCACAACCTTGAATGTTCGGATTCTTCAGACCGGACAATTTGTACTCGACACGATACTTTGTTATGGGAACAAATTGTCCGTCGGTGGCAAGGTGTTTGATACAAGTGGTCAGTATATAATGAATAAAAAAAATGCGGCAGGATGTGATTCCACTGTCATTATTAATCTCGTCATTCAGACCGCTTTGAACATCACGTCTGTTATTACCCCAGTCCGTTGTCATGGTGAAAGAAATGGCTCGGTAGATCTTACAGTGAATGGTGGTCAGGCTCCATATCAATACCGTTGGAGCAGTACAGATAATATGTCCAGAATTCAAAATTTGCTCCCAGGAATTTATATTGTGACCGTAACAGACACGACTGGTTGTTCTGCGATAAGTTCTATTGAACTTGCGGATCCGTCATGTTTTTGCTTTGAAGTTAATGCAGTGGACGGGTCTTGTTCCGGTCCCAACCCAATCAAGGTTGATGTCAGACAACTTTCGGGTAGACCCGTGCGGGAAATGTGGATTGGTGGAAATCAGATTTCGCCGCTCAACTTTCATTTTTCAGGTCTGGCCCCCGGCAAATATCCTTTGATGCTCAGCGATAGCATAGGTTGCACCTGGATGGATTCATTTGAAGTAAAATTTAACATCGATTATGTAAATGATCTCGGAGAAGACACTATTCGGGCGGTTGTGGGTGATTCGATTCGTTTGAAATTACCGGCTTCGGTAACAGTACAGCGCCTTACCGGATTTTGGAAAAGTTCAGCAGGTACTTTGTGCACAACTTGTGAAGAGTGGGCGGTTGTCGCTAGTCCGGAAATCAATACCTACCGATTTGAGGGGATTGACGAATATGGTTGTCCCATCGTCTATCAGATCGTACTCACGGCGGTGCAGGAATATTATGTCCCAAATGTATTTAGTCCCAATGGTGATGGGGTGAATGACTGGTTCAATTTATTCTCTGACTCCAGTATTGGCAAAATTGACAGACTGCAGATCTTCAGTCGGTGGGGTGAAATCGTTTTTGAAAGTAATGGTGGAATACCCAACAGCCAGTATGGTGCATGGGACGGCAATTTCAAAGGACAACCGGTTGATCCCGCAGTATTTGTTTACCTTATTCAATTTTCAGATAAGGCCGGAAGAAAACATCAACTCAGAGGTGACGTAACGGTCGTTCGCTGATTAAAGGTGAATAACTTCACCATATGCCGCGGCAGCAGCTTCCATAATTGCTTCTGACATGGTGGGATGGGGATGGATGGATTTGATCATTTCCATTCCTGTTGTTTCGAGCTTGCGGGCAACAACAATTTCGGCAATCATTTCTGTAACATTCATCCCGATCATATGAGCGCCGAGCAACTCACCATATTTCTTATCAAAAATCAACTTGACGAAGCCTTCTTTGGCTCCAGCTGCACTCGCTTTACCTGAAGCTGAAAATGGAAATTTCCCAATCAGCAGTTCAAAACCAGCTTCTTTAGCAGCTGCCTCTGTATATCCGACGGACGCAATCTCCGGAGCACAGTAAGTGCATCCTGGTATGTTGTTGTAATTAATCGGTTCAGGGTGATGGCCACAGATTGATTCTACACAAGTGATACCTTCGGCGCTGGCAACATGTGCCAATGCTGGGCCCGGAGTGATGTCGCCGATTGCATAAATACCCGGAATATTGGTTTTGTAATAAGCGTCCACTTTGACAAGTCCTTTGTCAGTGGCAACACCAGCATCTTCGAGACCCAGGTTTTCAGTATTGGGTGTAACACCCGCTGCTGAAAGAACTACATCGCATTCGATGATATTTTCTTTTCCATCCTTTCGGTCTTTGGTTAATACTTTAATTCCGGAAGAAGTCTTTTCTATTTTTTCGACTGCGGTATTGGCATAAACATTTATACCTTGTTTTTTGAAGACCTTGGTAAGTTCTTTGCTAACATCAGCATCTTCGCGTGGTACAAGGCCCTGCTCCATAAATTCAACAATGCTTACCTCTGTGCCCATGCTTTTGTAAAAATAGGCGAACTCAACACCGATGGCGCCTGCGCCGACCACAACCATTCTTTTGGGTAGCTTGTCCATGACCATTGCTTTGCGGTAATCGATTACTGTCTCGCCATCGATGGGTAGATTGGGCAAAGCTTTGGCTCGGGCCCCGGTAGCAAGAATGATATGATCTGCTGTATAATTCGTCTTTTGTCCGTTGGAATCAGTGACATCAAGGCTTCTGTTTTTATTCAGTCTGGCAGTGCCCATGATGACGTTGATTTTGTTTTTCTTCATGAGGAACTGAACTCCCTTACTCATTCCTTCAGCAACATTGCGGGAGCGCTTGACGATGCCAGCAAAATCCGCCTTTGCATCGGAGACCTGTATACCGTAATCAGCGGCATGCCGGATATATTCAAACACCTGAGCGGACTTAAGCAAAGCTTTGGTAGGAATGCATCCCCAGTTAAGGCAGATCCCACCAAGGGACTCTCTTTCGACAATAGCCACATTCTTGCCAAGCTGAGCGGCTCGGATGGCTGCAACATAACCTCCTGGTCCTGAGCCTACTACAATGATATCAAATTTCATTTTAGAATCTTTCGCGCAAAGTTAAGCTGCAAATGTCAAAGGATCACGCAGGGTATGATTTATTAGAACTATCAAGAGGAATATTATTGGTGTGTAATCTTTGTATGCAACGGCCATGGGTTAATGGGGATCTGTATATATGAACCCAACGCGCCATCCGATCATCACAACTTTTCTTTTAAAAAAGCCGTTAAATTCTCATGTCCAATTTTCTGATTGCCTTTTTAAGTTGCCTTTCAATTATTGAATGGGTCCGGATCGAAGACCGCGAGAACGGATTTGAAATTATGATGCCTTTTTCGCCGGCAAGTAAATCCGACAGTCTTGATTCAGATATTGGAAGGATTTATACCAGAACGCTGACTTGTTCTGAAGAAAAGTCAGGAGAAACGAATATATTCTTGGCAAACTACACCCGTTATCCAAAAGATCTCGACTTATTAGACAAAGATTCCAGTGGATATTACCTCTGTGAGACCATCATAGCGCAAGTATCCTCACAGCTGGACCGCAGTACTGTGGTATATAAGACCAATACGGAGATTAGTGGCCATCCTGCGATGATTGCGCAGATAAGATATGATGATTCATCACAGGTCCGAATTGCGATGATCATAAATACTCATTCAATGATGTCGCTGCAGTACTATTCAAATTACCGAATCGGGATGGACCGGGATGCTGAAAAGTTTTTTAATTCCTATAGGACATTGAAGTAATCTGTTAGGCACGGCCGCCAAGAAAAGCGAGCCTTTCTTTAAAATCTTTTTGTGGAATCTGCAAGTGAATGTTACCGAGCATTTCAAGTACATCTGAGCCATGGTCGGCCGCTTTTTTGATACGTAGATCTACGTGAAGAAATCCGGTCCACATCAGGAACTTAAGCTGAGTCATATCGTCATTCCACATCTGATATTCATTGATGATTTTCTTTTTTTCAAAATGAATCATGGATGATCGGATGCGAACCATTTCGTTGCGACGAGCTTCATTGAGATAAGCCACTTCGTGATGTATAACCATCCAGGCATGACCCTGCTCAGTAGCGTATTGCTCCAGATCCAGGGCGTAATGTTCAATGATGTGGTCCTCTCTTGCTTCGAGGCAATAATCTAGAAAGCGCGTATTGTAGAGATGTCCCATAGGATCGCAGTCTTTAAAGCGGATGCGAACCCTGGATTCAGGTGTCAATTGTCTGCTCATTATTTTTTAGATTTTTTCCGCGTCGTTTCGGTCCTGGCTGTGATCAGCAGTTCATCAACTTTCTCCAGAAGCCAGGATTTGCCAACGGGGGACGATGCTTCAATTTCAGTTTTAAGTTTCGTTAATTCGGGCTTTGATTTATTATTTGAACCAATAAGTTTCTTAGTAAATTTGACCAGATCATGATAAATTGTTTTCTGAACTTTTGATATATCCTTATTTCTTGATAAGTATACGTTGAAGCTGTCTAGAAAAGAATTTAGGGCGCTGATTTCATCAAGTTCGTAATAAGCACGAACAATAAATGATCTGGAATTCAATCCATAAAAAACCTCGTCATACTGTACTTCTTGAAGCGTTTTTAAAACATTTTTGTAATCACCCTGGCTGAAGTATAAATTGGCCATATTGAACTTAATGGCATTGTCTCGAATTTTTTCATTAAGTCTTGAAGAATATTTATTGATAAAGTCATCGGCCCACTCAAATTCTTTTAACATGAGTGCATTAGACACAATGTTTTTAAATGTCCACTGACTGATTTCATTGTTGACAAGCAATATTTCATTTTCGAGTGCAGTTTTATACAGTTCAAAAAGTTCCGATATGAATTTCTGTTCTTTGTTATTAATTCTTTGAATGGCATAATTTATTGCTGAGTCAAATATATTCTTAGCTTCTTCTTTTGGAAAAATACCTATATATCTGTTGATAAGCTTTTTGAGTTCGTAATAATGTTCAGGATTTGAATCTGTATAAGTAAAATATATCCGTAGATAAACCGCAATAGGTGGAATTGAAATGACTTCTTCTTTCTGTGCTATACGAATGATGTCTTCAATAAATAAGCTTTTATCCCTGATTGTGATAATCTTACTCCAACTCAAAAGGGTACAGTAATACTTTAGTTTTTCGGCTATGTAGAAATAATCAAGGTTGGAGACAATTGATTCCAAGTTGATTTTCTCGATATTTTTTTTGCCAATACGATTTTCTTCAATCCGTTCGAGTTTGTACAGCATACTCTCCAGTTCGTAAATATAGTAGTAGTATGCTGCGGGCTTAAGCATTTGCCGGGAGATCTGCGTTTTGGCCGCACCGGCGGCGCCTGAATAAAGTTTTTCTAGCTGTCTTTCGTGTATGGCTTCCAGCAGGTATTTGGCTTTGTGGAGCGGATTGTCTTCATAGGTCTCCTGGGCGAGCCAGGATTCTACCAGCTCCATCAGCTGGCTACAATGTTTTCTAAATTTCTCATCGTGATAGTGTTCTCCCGGATAAATTGAATCCCAGATTGAGGTTTTACTCAATTTAGATCCATTTTCAGTCCGGATGTGTACTTCCAGTGAATAATAGATTTTTAGTAATTTGTCATTGCGATTAAAATAAGGCGATTCCAGGTAACGGCTCAGACGATTCATTTCAACCGGACTCAGGGTCGAAAGGAACTGGTAAAGTTTAGTTTCTTGCATTCGGCTGAAACATTAAAATGCATAATGTTCCGAAGGTTTAAAAGGTTTAATTCCCGGGAAATATTCAGGGAAGAGACAGATCAATATCAATCGAAGCCTTTCTCAATCGGAGAGCAATAGTTTAGCCGAACTGAATTCCTTTGGGGCTGGAAAGGCTTTTTTAGCCAGGCTTTTGTTTAAGTTTCTGGGCGATAAACCAGACCAATAAGGGGGACAATGATCCATGGAGTCCAGTATTTCGCTTTGATTTAAGCCCAGATAAAGGGTGAATTGGAATGAAGCATAATGCACTTTTTTGGCCAGTTAACAAACCCTAAAAAGCGCTATAAATGCATCAGGATGAATCTTCTCTGAGTTACACATTTCAATTATCTATTATTTATATCTAACTGATAACCAGTAAATAGTCTAACATATTGACAAATAGTATAATATTTATAAAAAAATATTTGATATAAATTATTAAAATACGACAGCGGGAGCTATATTTGCCTTTAGAATTGATCTGGATGCAAAGATTTGCATTATATATTTTTTTTACTTCTTTACTCCTCGCGCTTACAAATAGTTATGGGCAGGGAGTTTACGAGTATGTTTCAATTCTGAAAAACAATTCGATCAGTAAAAGGATCAATCAATGTTACTGGCCGGAATTCATCGATTCTTCTAAAAACGGTTCCACTGTTCTCAAAAAGTTCAGCAGCGGTAAATACGATCTCGAATATACACCACAGACTAATTTCACAGGGAATGATACGGTGATCATTAAATATGAGAATGATCTGAGCGGCGGAAAAATTGTCTACCGCAGCTATGTTTTCTTCGTAGTCAAGTCGTATTTGGATCTTCGGAATGACTTTATAACCGTTTATTCCGGACAAAACAATGTTTTATTCAACCCGCTTGCCAACGACTCATCCAGTATTGGCAATGGGTCGCTGGTACTGAATTCGCTACCGGCGTACAACAATTTAACCGGGGCTCCGGTGATTCAGAATGATACTGCAATCAAGTTTTCGGTTCCTGCGGGTTTTCTAGGTGCGGCCAGCATCACCTATCGCGTCTGCGATCAGGAAAATCTTTGTAAAGAGGCTAGCGTCAATATCTACGTAGTAGATACCAACTCAATATCCTCATTGGATACCATGACAGTGTACACTCCGGAAGATCAGGCTGTTCAAATCCTCCTTCCATACACTGGCTTTTCGGTAGACAAGAATGCCAAACACGGCAAGCTTGAAGTACTGGATGCTTCTTTTAAATATGCTCCCTACAAGGATTTCAATGGAAAAGACACTTTTAAACTCGTAAAAAACAATTTGAGTCGGCTTGTTTATATGACCGTTATTGCGCAAGACGAACCCAATTCAATTCTTGTTCCCGACGTATTTTATACGCCAGGAAGTACCGAAATTACATTTGATGTCAGCAAGAACGATGTTGCCTCTTTGGTCAAACTGTATTCTATAGGTATCGACAAGCTTCCGGCTAAGGGTACGCTGACGGCGATTAACAACAAAGGTGTATTCAAATACGTGCCTGAAAATAATTACACTGGCGTGCAGACCTTTAGTTACAAGGTTTGTCCACAGGGAGTTTGTGAATCAGCGGGTGTAAAACTCTATATCGGTAATTACGAGCCGGACAACGGTTCGATGTACGAAATCACAACTTATAAGAATGTGCCGGTCATGTTGGGCTATCAGGTGCCTGTGAATGCTTACAACTTCAGTTCCAATTCCGGTCAGATAACATACTACCCCGGATGGGATACTGTAACAGTTAATTACAACAACGGCTGCTCTACACAAAGTATAGGTTACAATCAATTGCTGTACAAGCCTTTTACCAATTATATTGGTTATGATACATTTCAGATTTCTTACTGTATCACCGGAACCAATGACTGTGTGAATGCAGTAATTCGGGTAAATACCTTATTAGAGAGTAAAAACTGTGTGAAGCAGTGTGTGGGTGATTGCGTATGGCCGGGTGATGTTAATCAGAACGGTTGTGTAGACATGGGAGATCTTCTCAGTCTGGCAAGTGTGCTTGGCAGGAAGGGTTCAGCGAGGACCTATACCGGAAATACATTTCGATCGCACATCGCACCCGACTGGGGTGAGTTACTGGTCAATACAGCTGCTGATCTGAAAAATGCGGATTGCAATGGAGACAGTATTGTCAATCTGGCGGATACCTTGGCTATTTTTGAAAGCTACAAGGCCACGCATTCTTTGGTGCCCAAAGAAGTATATTCCAAGGGAAGCTTTCCAATTAACCTTAATATCCTGACACCTGATGCAGATTCGGGAGATATCGGTATGATTCAAATTGAACTGGGTGATGACCAGTATCCTGCTGTTGATGTGACGGGTTACAATTATGAGTTGGACTATCCGGTCAATATGATCAACGAACAAAGTCTTTACGTTGATTACCTGGAACAGGGCTGGTTCGGTAGATCAGCTACCTTGCTTAACATGTTCAGGAAGCCCTGGGACGGAAGATTGGAAAGTGGGTTTGTACGCGCTAATAATGCCAAGGTCAGCGGAAAAGGAGGTACGGAAGTACTGGTTTTCATTGTTGAGGATGATCTTGCTCCGTGGAGTGGTGGTGATAGAGAATTACGAATGAATTTTCATAATATGGCTTATGTCGATGCCAACGGAGAGAAGTTCTCTGTTCAAGATAAGACAGCCGTAATCAAATTAAAAAGACAACCCAAGGATGGTCCTTTAGTCCTTGATGAAAAGAAACTTATTGTTTATCCCAATCCAGCCGCAGATCATGTATTCATCTATATGAATGGCAGGAATACCATATCATCCTGGCAGGTAATCAATATCGAAGGCAAGGAAGTAATGAGAAACTCAAATCCTGATCCTAAATCCAATCAGCTCGAAACGGGCGGATTGAGCAATGGATTTTATATCCTAAGAGTTGAAACCCCTGTCGGTCCGATTACGCGTAAGATTCAAATCATGAATTAATCCCTGTTTTTATATAACCCAGATCATTCTGATTATTGTTAAGAAATAAGCCACCTCGCGTGGCTTATTTTTTTGCAAATCAAAAAGAGTGCATGGTTATGCAGGAATAAGTCGGCTTGTGTTATGTAAGATGTTGAGGTCATGGGCAACAATAGGCACTCAGCAGCACTTTGAATTATCATTATTTAGTAAGAATGAGTATTGTACAATTGCAATTTTCTCATTTCATTCATATTGAGTTAAGCAAAAAAAATCAAAGAAATTCTCATCGATTTAATATCGTATGAACAATACAAGATGAATAAAAATGCAGACGCACTGTCATCTACTTAATAGAAAATGTGCGTAAAATATCTTCTGCGATCTTTAAGCTGCAACCCCTTGAATTTAATTTTTGCTGCAATTCATTGTAACAATCTTTAAGTTCCTTTCTTTTCTCGGCTCGCAATAGCCCGTAGAATAATGGCCCGATCGTTTCAGGTGATGAATCATTCTGTATACATTCCGATACGGCTGGTTTGTTGAGAATGAGGTTGACAAGGCTGATATAAGGTACTTTGACCAGAAGTCTGGCGATCCGGTAAGATAAAGCATTGCCTTTATAGCAGACTACTTGAGGAACTCCGAAAAGGGCTGTCTCAAGCGTAGCGGTACCTGAGGTAACGAGCGCAACCCTTGCGTTTGCCAGAAGATCATAGGTGCTATTGTAAACTACGGTAGTCTTCATCCCAATGGAAGATCTGATCTCATCGTAAAGACGTTCATGTTGCCTGAGACCAGCAATGACAATCTGATGGCGACATTCTTTGGCGAGCACTTGGAGATATACCGGAAGCATGTTTTTGATCTCCTGAGCCCGGCTTCCCGGCAGCACTGCTATAATAGATTGAGAGGTCAGATTGTTGATTCGGCGGAAATGCGGGTCGCTTTGGTAAAGACTGATTCGTTCGGGCAAAGGATGTCCGTAAAATGCTGTGCTTACGCCATGACTTTTAAAGTACGCCTCTTCAAAAGGGAGAATAACATATAATTTCTTCACGCATTGCCTGATGATGTTTACGCGATTCTCCTTCCAGGCCCATACTTGCGGCGCGATATAATAACAGACTTTTATGCCTTTACCGTGGGCCCATTTAGCCATTCTGAGATTAAATCCCGGATAGTCCAGTAGCAAGAGAAAGTCCGGTTTGAATTCGAGGATATTTTTTTTTGTTTTCCTGAACAGACCTAAAATATGGGGTAGATTTTTAATTACTTCAATAAAGCCCATGTAGTTGGCTTCTTCATAACGCACGTCCACAGTAAGACCATTGCGCATCATCTGTGAACCGCCCCAGCCGCGCCAATTAATACCGGGCTGTAATTTATTCATCTCATACATCAAAGAACTGGCGTGCAGGTCTGCCGAAGCTTCACCAGCAATGACATAAATGCGCTTAATCATGCGTCGTTGTTGAGCAGCTCATAACCGTAGAAATACATCCAGAGTCCAACATATAATAGGGTGGGAAATACCATTCCGCGCATCGCCTCGGCCCAGTTTTTTTTGTTGAAGATCTGGGTGGGAATAACATTCAGTATGATCGCAAGTAGGCGAATCGTCCGCTCCCTGAAATTGGGAGCAAGCCCCGCGGGATTGAGAACGTCTAAATGATCAAGCAGTTCATATACGCCTGTAAACAAAAAAAATCCTAAAACAGGCACGATCAAACCGGTGATAATGCCTGAAATGATGTGATCATATTTTGAGCGTTGGTACATCAGGGCAGGAGATTTTCAAAATCTTTATTTTCTACAATGGCATGATGAATAGTGAGGTCGTGACCTGAGGGGACGACACTGATGTAACCATTGCTAAGTGCAAACAGATCGGTGTCCTCTCCATCATCCTGACACACAAACTGACCTGTAAGCCAATAATATGTTTCATTACGGGGGTCCTTTCCCTCTTTGAATTCCTCTACCCAGTTACCTTCCGCCTGCCGGCATACCCTGATACCTTTAATTTCTTTGCGGCCAAGTCTGGGTATGTTGACGTTCAATAGCTTGCTCAGGCGGATGCCTTTATGAAGAACATGTCCTATAATTTGACTGATCCAATCAGAACTTGCATCAAAATCAGCATCAAAAGAATAATCGAGCAAAGAAAATCCTATGCTGGGGATATTTTCCAGGGAAGCTTCCATGGCTGCAGACATTGTTCCGGAATAAATGATATTTATTGAGGCATTCGAACCATGGTTGATCCCGCTGATACAGAGGTCAATATTCCTTTCTTTGAGTAAGACATTTTTAGCAAGTTTGACACAATCTACGGGGGTTCCGGAACACTCATAGGATTCAATTCCATCAAAAGCCTGAATCTTATGAAGACGCAATGGCTGAGTCATCGTGATTGCATGTCCCATGCCAGACTGAGGGGTATTCGGTGCTATTACAACGACTTCCCCGTGCTTACGTGCGATGGCAACAAGCGCTTTGAGGCCCGGAGCGTAGATTCCATCATCATTGGTAACCAGGATCAGTTTTTGATGATTCATAAATTTTAAAATCGCCACAAGATAGTACCCCGGCGTTATATTTGAGGTCAGTTAATACTAGCCTGAATGTTTGAAGACATCTTATCGGAGTTTCGCTCCGGTAACCCCCGAACCATTTACTTTCTGACAGGAGCAGAAAACTGGTTCATTGACGAATTGATCTTAGCCGCTGAATCTTATGTGATTCCCGAAGACCTACGGGACTTTAACCTGCAGGTTTATTTCGGAAGAGATGCTGATGTCAAAAGTATTGTTGAAGCATGTCGGCAATCCGCGTTTGGTGGTGGCAGAAAACTAGTTTTGTACAGGGAGGCCCAGGAAGCGCGTAACTGGGACGAGATCATACCATATCTTAAAGCTCCAGCCCAAAATACAACCCTTGTTATATCATTCAAGAACAAAAAACCTGATGGAAGATCTTCCTGGGTAAAATTGATGAAGGAGCGCGCTGTTTTTTTTGAATCAAAAAGTCTATCGGATAATCAACTTCCGGCATTTATAAAAACGCTGGCGCAGAAGAAAAAACTTACGGTCGATAATGAAGGAATAAAGTTGATCATTGATTTTATCGGCAGTAATTTAGGTCAGATCGATAATGAACTTGAGAAGATACGACTGGTATCTGGAAATAAAGGCATTGTTGTAGCAGATGTCATTGCAGAATTCATTGGCGTCAGCAGAGAATTTAATGTGTATGAATTATGCAAAGTTATGTCATCTCGTGACAGGTTGAAGACCCTCCGAATTATGGAAAATATGGCTTCTGGTATGAAGGCTGGCGAGGCAATCCCTGCGATTAGCGCTATTTTTAATGAGTTTCTGCGCTATTGGTTGTGCAAATGCTATGCTGCTAAATCGGATCAGGAACTTGCAACCATGTTGAAATTATCTTTTGCCAGTTACATCCGAGATTATAGGCAGGCTGCAGAAAAATACACGGGCTCCGAATTTATAAAAATTTTTAGCACCTTACGTGAATTTGACCTTCGCAGCAAAGGATATCCCTCAGGTAATACATCTCACCCTGAATTGTTCCGTGAACTTGTACTGCGAATTATTTAATCTTAAAATTATTGTATGAAATATCATTTCCTTTTGGCCTTCTTGATTGGTATGCTGGCCATGATGTGCAGATCGAATCAAACATCTGTCAAGCTAACCGACCCTTCCAAATTTAAGAATTATATCAGTGCATTTACATACGGTTCTGTCAAGGCCGGAAGTCCAATTCGCATTTATTTTGCACAAAAAGCTGTTGAAGGATCTATGATAGGTGGCGAGTTGCCCCTGGATCAATATTCTATTATTCCAAAATTAAAAGGTAAGGCGATTTGGGAAAATGATCACACGTTACAATTTGTGCCAGAGCCAGGTTCCATCGTCCGCAAGATGGAATATGTTATGAATGTTTCATTAAAGGAAATATTCAAGGACGTGCCAGACTCTCTTGCACAATTTAACTTTCGATTTCAGTTTCTTCCAATTACAGTTTCAGTAGACTGGGATTTTCCTAGAGTGGATTCAAGATATGAAGGAAGCATGATGATAGAAGGAATCATGAGTTCAACAGAGGCATTGGAGGATGCTGCTTCCCTGGTTCGTGCAGAGCAGAAAGATGCTCCACAGCTTGAAGTGGAAGCTTTGGCAATCGAAGGTAGCGAAAATCAATATTTGGTAACAGTTCATAAGATCATCCGCAAGCAACAGAACGAAGTTGTTGATATTACATGGCATAAAGATCCTGAAAACCAAAGTGACAATTTGCAACGGTCTTTCAATATTCCTTCAATAGATCAGTTTGTGGTTACGGGTATTCGTGAGGATCCCCATGATCCGCGTTGCCTACTGCTTTTTTTCTCTGACCTGTTGGAGAAGAACCAAGATCTTAAAGGGATCATCAGTGTGAATAAAGATTCAGTCAAAACCAGTATTGTAGCCGACCGGGACAGGGTACATGTGAGTTTCAATACCGAGGATACAAAACACGGAGAGCTGGTAGTTTCCACAGCAGTTCGAAGTCTGGCAGGCAAAAATCTGAGTGCACAGTTTACACACCGTTTCGATTTTGATGACGAGAAGCCATTGGTACGGGCATTGGCAGCCGGAACAATCATCCCCAATACGGGTAAGGTTATTTTTCCATTTGAAGCAATTAATCTGAAAAAAGTGGATGTTGAAATTTTCAAATTGTTTAGCAACAATGTACTTTACAACATGCATCTCAATGAATATGGCAACGACTATGAATTAATTAAATTGGGGCGTGTCATCAAACACGAGACAATTGATCTTATTACGCTAAATGAAACGCCCAACATAAATCAGTGGGTCAGCTACGGATTGGATTTGACCAAACTGATTACGCCCGAGCCTGGGGCGATGTATGATGTACGGATTATGTTCAGACCACAGTACAGTGATTATCATTGTGACGCAGCCAAACCTGTAGCGCATGCCCGGGAAATGCAAGAGGCAGACGAGTATGGCTACCAATATTCAATGTGGCAGGAATATGGTAGTGCTTATTCTTTTGACGGTTTGGAAGAGCATCATGAAGAAGGAGAAAGCGAAAGTGAGGTGGAATCTGGCGAAAACGGAGATTGGTGTTACGACTATGATAATCCTTGCTGTCCTAACTATTATTCATCGGCGCATTTTTTAAACCAGTCCATTCTTGCCTCCAACTTGTCTATGGTTGTCAAAAGTTCGAATGAGCACTCAGAGACTTATGTAACCGTATATAATGTGCTCACTGGAAAGCCCGTGTCATCTGTCAAGGTTTTGTTTTACGATCAACAATTGCAGCTGATGGGTGAAGGAAAAACAAATGGCAGCGGACAAGTTGTTTTCGAAAAAAAGGGCAGACTGAACTATGTGGTTGCCCAATCAAGCAATCAATTTGCATATCTCAGGGTTGACGAAGCAAGGGCTCTGCCAACCAGTGAATTTGACCTTTCTGGCGTCAGCTCACAACATGGACTAAAGGCGTCTATCTATACTGAAAGAGGTGTATGGCGTCCGGGTGACACCATTCATTACAATGTCATTTTGAGTCAGCTTGGATCAGAACTTCCTGCTCAATTGCCGATTCAAATCGAACTTAAAAATCCAAAAGGTCAGGTAGTGTTTCAACAGAAAATTAGTCAGAATCTATCCGGCCTATACTATTGCAGGATTCCAACGGCATCCACCTGGATCACGGGTAACTATGAATCCAGGGTAACAAGCGGTGCAAGTATTTTTTCAAAGTCCATCAGTATTGAAACTGTTAAACCGAATCGGATGAAGACTGATTGGACAGTCACTGCCGGCAAAGAATCTCCTCTCGAAAAAATTGCCGTGCATGCTGCCTTTCTTCATGGCGCACCCGCTGCATCCAAAAAAATTACAGCAAAGGTGTATTTAAGCATGGCTGTTAAAAAATTTAAAAAATTTAAGGATTTCAGTTTTGAAGATCCGAAGAGAAGATCTGTAAGTGACATGATTTATCTCACCGAAGAAGGAAGGACTGATGCAAATGGGGATATTTCACTGGACCCATCCAAGGTCAATGAGGCAGAGATCAATGGAATGGGAAATGCCACATTTGTATCAGAAATAATGGATGAAGGAGGTGATGTATCAACAGATTATTATAATCAGGAAATTGAATACACTAAAGAATATGTTGGTATCAAGATGCCTGAGACGTATTACAACAATTATTATGAGAATGAAAACATTAGCAATATAGAAGTTGTGTGCGTCGACAGAAAAGGCAATCCGGTCGCTGGCCGCACCCTGGAAGTTAGCATCGATCGGACGGATTGGAATTGGTGGTATGAAGTGAGAAGGGGACAAAGTTATTATTCCAATGATTATGCCGGCGTCAACGAATTTTCAAGGACCGTTACAACGAATTCTTCAGGAAAGGCCTCATTCAACTTCAGGGCCAAAAAACACCAAAATTATTATTTGCATATTTCCAATAACGAGGCGGATCAAACTGCAGGTTCTGTATTTTATACAGGATGGAGTGATGATGACAGACCTACCAAGGATTTTATTCAGGTAATGAATGTTGCCACTGACCGGGAGAATTATAAAATCGGTGATAAGGTAAACATTACGTTGCCTGGTGCCAAATCCGGAAGTTTTGTCATTCATCTGATCAGAGATAATGCCATTATCCATTCTGAAGTTATCACACCAGGCCTTCCCAATACGACATATAGTTTCTCTGTTACCAAAGAAATGTTTCCCAATATTTATGTCGACGCTACATTTATACAAGGCATGCAAAATAAGGTCAATGATCTCCCACTAAGATTGTACGGGATTGTACCAGTGATGGTTGAGGATTCGAGTCTGAGGCTAAGACCTGTTATTAAAATGGATGACAAAGTGAGGCCTGAAGAAGAATTTACGGTTGAAATTTCTGAAGCTGGTTCTTCTGCAATGGCGTACCAGCTGATGATTGTAGATGAAGGATTGCTTAACATCAACAGATTCAAGACACCTGATCCATACCGCGACATGTTCCAGAAGGAAGCCATGAAAATGTATAGCTGGGATAATTTTGATGAATTTATCGGAAATGATCTCAAAGGCTTAAGCAAAATATTCAGCATTGGTGGGGACGAGAAAAAAACTGCTGAAGAACTCGCTAAACAGCAGCGATTTAAACCGGTCGTTATGCTATCAGGCCCACAGTATTTGGAGAAGGGGGCTAAGAAAACGCATAAGTTTCGCATCAGTAATTACATTGGTTCGGTACGTGTTATGGCAGTCTGCAATAACCTCAGGTCATATGGTTCTGCGGAGCGCGCCATATTTGTTCGCAATGAGCTTGCATCGCAGATTACCATGCCTCGGGTGGTATCTGTAGCGGATAAAATTATGGTGCCGGTGACTCTTTTCAAGTACGATGATAAAATTAAAACGGTAAATGTTCAATTAAAGACTGAAGGGCCAGTCAAGCTGAAAGAACAGGGAAGCCGTACAGTAAATTTTAATAATGATAAGGAAGTCACTGTCTGGTTTGAGTTGCAGGCTTCTATGGAGACGGGACCTGCAAAAGTAATATGTGATGCCGTCAGTGGTTCCTTCAATGCCCATTCGGATATAGCTTTTTATCTTGATAATCCCAATCCATATTCAACATCCAATTCCAGTTGGCTTATTGAGCCTGGTGCATCCAAGACGATTGTTATTGATGGTTACGGGACTAAGGACACGCGCAAAGCATTTGTGGAAATATCCTCAATCGGTCTCAACAACGCAGGCGAAATCGCTGAAAGACTCATTCAATATCCTCATGGATGCATCGAACAGACAACTTCGGCGGCATTCCCTCAACTTTATATTTCTGATTTTTCTGAGGCCAGTGCAGAACAACTCCGAGAAGCGGCGCTCAACGTTAGTTCCGCCATTAAAAAATTGCAAGAATTTCAACTTCCTAACGGAGCAATGACATACTGGCCGGGTACTGGCATAGCACAGGATTATTGTTCCAGCTATGTCTTTTATTTTATTTCAGAAGCCCGTAAGAAAGGGTATCAGGTTCCGGATAAAATGTATTTGTCACTGGCGAAATTTTTATCAACAACCAGCAACAACTACACCAATGACGGAAATCCGTTTAATCACACATACTCGGATTTTAATCAGGCTTACAGATTGTACGTGCTCGCACAGGCCCAATTGCCTGAATGGGGAGCCATGAACCGTTTGCGTGTTAAAAATCAGATGGGGGAGATGGCCAAATGGTTGCTTGCCGGAGCTTATGCCATTTGCAACAAACAAGATATGGCTCGACAGATTTATCAGAATCTCAATAAAAGCGAGGCAGCCCTGGAATGGAATGATTATTATTACGGTTCAGATGTGAGGGATCAGTCACTCGTCTCTTCTGTACTTTTCGATGCTGGAGATAAAGATATTGCCATCCAGGTCATGACGGATCTTATTGGCAAAGTCAATAAAAGAAGTTTTCTTAATACCCAGGAATCTGCGGTATTGCTCAATACAATCAGTAAAATATTCGGGAAAAACAGTGTTGGGGCAACGTCAATCAATTGTTCTTTAAGTTGGAATGGCAGGGTTGAAGATCTTAGCGCACAACGTTCAACCTTGAGAAAAAATATTAAGATCGATTCTAAGAATACGCTGGTGCTGACAAACAAAGGATCGTCTCCGGTCACCGTGTCGATCAATCAGACAGCCAAGGTGATTTCATCTGATGAAATTTCAAAGTCAGATGGCATGAGCCTGAATGTAGATTATGTGGATTCAAAGGGCAATAAACTGGATATCTCCAACTTGCGTCAGGGGCAACAGGTCACTGCAAGAGTGACGGTGCGCAATTCCGGTCATTATGGGTATCTGAGTAATATAGCGCTGACTGCGGTATTTCCGGCTGGATTCGAACTGGCCAATCTTCGCTTGGGCAAAATCATTGATCCCAAAAAAGCAAATGCGAATTATTCGGACTATCGCGATGATCGCGTAATGCATTATTTTGATCTTGCTTCCGGAGATTCTCGTACATTCAACATTCCGATGATTGCTGCCTACGCTGGAAATTTCCAGGCACCGATGATGTTGTGCGAAGTGATGTATCGTCCGTCTATCAATGCAAAACTAAGAAGTGGAAAATGCAGAATTACGATGCAGTAAAAAATCTTAGGCCAAAAAGTTTATAATATTTTTCTGCTGCGGATCAAAAGAAGCGGGCTTTTAATTCCTGGTCAATGACATTAAAGTCAAAACTGTTTGTTTTATTGGTGATGACAATTTTGTTTTGTTGGCTTACAGGGATTTTGTGGGTTGTATTGGATAAAAAAGTTTACAACTACTCGCCGGTGCTTTATGGAAGGAATGGGCAGGTTCTTGCTGTCAAGGTGGCACGTGACGGGCAATGGCGTTTCTCACAGGATGACAAAATACCGGACAAATACAGGACGTGCCTTCTTACCTTTGAAGATAATAATTTCTTTAACCATCTGGGGGTTGATCCTGTCAGTCTGCTGCGCGCAGTGATCCTGAATATCAAAAACAGACGTATTGTAAGTGGTGGGAGCACCATTACCATGCAACTAGCGCGTCTGATGTTGCATTCACCCGAAAGAAATATTTTTAACAAATGCAGGGAAATTATTTACGCGGTCGGGCTAGAAAGCAGATATTCCAAGAAGCAAATTTTAAACCTCTATGCATCCATCGCACCATACGGAATGAATATTTCAGGTATCGAAGCGGGGATGTTTCGCTACTACAACAAGCGACTTGGCGATTTGACCTGGGCTGAAGCAGCGATGTTGGCTGTTTTGCCCAATCAGCCTTCGTGGATACATGTCAACAGGAACAGAAATAGGCTCGAATCAAAGCGAAATGAATTGTTGAAGAGGCTTTTTCTTAAGGGTGTGATTGATCACGATGAATTGGAACTGTCATTGCTGGAACCTCTACCAGGTAAACCTGACAAAGTACAAAGATTGGCGCCACACCTTCTCGATTATTTGTGCACACTTTACCCTCGCCAATCAAAATTCTACACCAACATAGATGAATCGCTGCAGCGGCGGGTCATTGAGATCAGCGCTTCGCATCAGGAGTTATTAAGGCAGAATGACATTCATAACCTGGGGGTGTTGGTAGTTGATAATGTCAACGGACAGGTGTTGGCATATGAAGGCAATTTAATTCGTGATTCACTTAGGGCGCCTAATGATGAAGTAGATATGATACAGGCGCGAAGGAGTTCGGGCAGCATCCTGAAACCGCTGTTGGTGGCTTCGGCAATGGAACGCGGGATGATTTGCAATTCCTCACTGCTTCCGGATGTCCCGGTTATGATCAACGGATTTCGGCCGGAGAACTTTTCACGAAATTATTCAGGTGCCTGTACCGTCGGTGAATTAATCCACTACTCTCTGAATATTCCCAGCGTTTTGTTGCTGAAAGATTACGGTATCCCGGATTTTCATGAGCAATTGCGGAAATTGGGATTCAAGACCCTTTTCCGTGAGCCTGAAGACTATGGACTCTCACTGATTCTTGGAGGTGCTGAAATCAGAATGTGGGATCTTGTCAGTACTTACAGCTTTTTATGCAACGCCAATATGCTTTACCATAATAATCATAGTTATCTCAGTCGTGATGATTATCACCTCAGGATTTTGCGTAGCGATTCAGTCACTTTTTCGAATCTAAAGAAGGAAGTGCAGGTCTTTTCTGCGGGAAGTATTTATAAGATGTTTGAAGCGATGCGAAACAATCTGGGTGATATAATGACATCCGGAAGTGAAGAGCGGCCTTTGATGGCATGGAAGACAGGGACCTCTTTTGGATACAAAGATGCGTGGGCGATAGGGGTTACCCCTTCCTATACGGTATGCGCCTGGGTCGGGAATGCGAGCGGCTTATCTCGCCCAGGCTTGATTGGAATAGAAACTGCAGCCCCGCTTATGTCAGATATCATGCGGGATCTGCCCCAGCACGATGAATGGAGGATACCCTATGATGATTTGATCTCAAGACCGGTATGCAGCTATTCGGGCTTTACACCGGGTCCATATTGCGATCTCACGGATACAATTTGGGTCACCCGCGGCGGTGAAAATCTGAAACCATGTCCCTATCATCAGCAAATCCTAACTGATCGAAGTGGGACAAACAGGGTATATGCGGATTGCGATCCTGACGCTTTGGCAGTCAATTATTTTGTGTTGCCACCGTTAATGGCTCACTATTACAAATTGAGACATCCCGACTATAAAGAGGTGCCTGCAACAACTTCAATCTGTGAAGGATCCGTGATATCTGGAAATGATGAGATGGATTTTATTTATCCCAATTCAAGGACATCCGTTATCGTCCCGGTGGACCTTGACGAACAGCGCAACATTGTTGTTTTTAAGGCGGTTCACAAGGATCCGAATGCAACCCTTATGTGGTTCATTGATGATCAGTTTCTCGCCAGTACAATCAAGACACATGAACTTCGTTCTAGTCCTGAACCTGGCAAACATGTACTTACCATTACTGATCAGAAAGGGCAACGACGTATGGTGTCATTCGAGGTCGTTCGCTGAAAAACCGGCGGTTATTCATTTTTTTATAGTTTTGCAGGGTTTTTTGAGAAGCTAGGTATCTTTTATGTCAACAAAACTTTTGATCGTCGAGTCCCCAGCCAAGGCCAAGACCATTGAGAAATTTCTGGGCAAGGATTTCAAAGTTAAATCCTCTTATGGCCATATCAGGGACCTTGAAAAAGGATCAAAAGGTATTGATATCGAAAATAAGTTTACTCCGAATTATATTATCAGTCCAGAAAAAATCAGGGTTGTTAAGGAGCTTAAAGAATCTCTCAAGAAAGCTGATGAGGTCTGGCTTGCCACGGACGAAGACCGGGAAGGGGAGGCAATATCATGGCATCTGTGTCAGGTACTGGGCTTAAATCCATTATCTGTCAAACGAATTGTTTTTCGCGAGATTACCAAACCTGCCATTCAGCAATCTGTTCAGTCCCCAAGGACGATTGATTTGGACCTGGTCAACGCACAACAGGCAAGACGTGTTCTTGACAGGCTTGTTGGATTTGAACTCTCAGAAATTCTGTGGAAGAAAGTAAAGAATAAACTCAGCGCGGGCCGGGTTCAGTCGGTAGCGGTTAAGTTAATTGTTGATCGAGAGCGAGAGATCCAGGAATTCAACGCTGAACCTTATTTTAAGGTGGATGCCTTGTTTCAAAAAAAGAAAGGAGACGGTTTATCAATTCAGGCGTCACTCAACGAAAGATTTGGTTCGGCAAAAGATGCAGAAGCTTTTCTCAAAAACTGTATAGGTTCAGATTTTATAATATCGAATGTTGAAGTCAAACCCGTAAAGCGTTCTCCGGCGCCTCCGTTTACAACTTCGACGCTACAGCAGGAAGCCAGTCGCAAGCTTGGATTTGGTGTCAACCGGACAATGAGCGCAGCCCAGAAGTTGTACGAGGCAGGTTTTATCAGTTATATGCGTACCGACTCCACCAACCTCAGCGATACGGCGATAAGCGCAATGGCTGTGGAAATTGAGAAGCAATTCGGAAAAAAGTATGTACACACCCGTCAGTACAAAACCAAAAATGCCAGTGCTCAGGAAGCACACGAAGCAATTCGACCTACCTATATGGACCTTCGCTCTGCAGGCGATACGACGGACCAACAAAAACTGTACGAACTGATTTGGAAGCGGGCCATGGCATCACAAATGGCGCCAGCTGAATTGGAAAAAACTTCCGTTCGTATCGAAATAAGCAAGGACAAAAATCATCATTTCATTGCCGAAGGAGAAGTATTGTTGTTTGATGGATTTCTCAAATTGTATCTTGAATCTACTGATGACGAAAACGATCAGGCTGAAGGAATCCTTCCTCCGCTGAAGGCTGGTGAGAAATTGTATGGTGATGAAATTACGGCAACTGAACGATTCACACGGCCACCTGCAAGATATACTGAGGCAGCGTTGGTCAAAAAGCTGGAAGAGCTAGGGATTGGAAGACCTTCAACTTATGCGCCGACGATCAGTAAAATCATGGAAGAAGACCGCGGATATGTTGTGAAGGAATCAAGAGAGGGTGTCTTGCGTGAATTCCTTAGGCTAACGCTTAAAGAAGGAATTGTCAAGCCGTCTAAACTAACTGAAACCACCGGCACAACAAAAAATGTACTCTATCCGACAGCAATAGGAATGGTTGTTACCGACTACCTTGACAACTACTTTTCAGATGTGATCAACTATGGATTTACTGCAGAAATAGAAAAAGAGTTTGACGAAATTGCTGAGGGCAAGCGAAACTGGATACGAATGATCGATGAGTTTTACTGGCCTTTTCACAGAGATGTTGAGAAAGTACTTGTCGAAGGCGAACGCGCCAAAGGACGTCGTGATCTAGGCGTTGATCCTTCTTCGGGAAGAAAACTCATTGCCCAGTTGACCAGATTCGGCCCTGTTGTGCAGATAGGGGATATTGATGAACTGGGGCCTGATGAAAAGCCACGGTACGCCAATCTTCGACCGGGGCAAAGCCTGGAGACGATTACGATGGAGGAAGCCCTCAACCTGTTTGAACTTCCGAAAAACCTCGGCAAGTATGAAGATCGTGAAGTGATTGTAGCAGTTGGAAGATTTGGTCCGTATGTAAAGTTTGGGGATCAATTTATTTCCCTTCCAAAAGGAATGGATCCGATGCGTGTTGGGATGGATGATGCAATACGTGTCATTGAAGCCAAAAAACTGGAAGATGCCCCGTTGGGCTATTATCAGGAAATGCCGATTACCAAAGGGACAGGACGATTTGGACCATTTGTCAAATGGAATAACCTATTTGTCAACGTGCCACGCAAATACAATATTAATACGATAAAGGAATCGGAAGCCATTCCACTGATTGAAGCAAAGATTGAAAAAGAGTCCAAACGTTACATTCATCAATGGCCTGAAGAAAAGATTACAGTAGAGAACGGTCGATGGGGACCCTATATCAAGTTCGGGAAAAAACTAGTAAACATCCCAAAGGTCAATGATCAGCGTGTTACTTCGGAACTTGCTGCGACAATGGGACTTGAGGATTTTAATAAAATCATAGAAGCTCAGATCCCTGGCGCTTTTGACAAAAAGAGTAAAAAATCTTCAACGACCACAAAGGAGAATTCTGGACCTTCGGCAAAAGGTAAGACAGCCGTAAATAAAAAAACATCCGGAATCTCGGATAAAAAGAAATCCACCAAAGCTGAAGCCGTAAAAAAGAAAAGGTAAGAGAAGAGTATTTGAGTTTTTCAGTTGTAACCAACTTTTAATGTCTACACCGGGATCATTTCAAGATTGAAGTAAATACAGCAATAATAGAATTGTAATAAGTTCGGGAAAAAATTGACCATGTTTAATTTCTGTACAAAATCTTAAGCTTTATTACTGTTAGAGATTATTTCTTAATAATCAAGGTAGCTCTTTCAACCTGACTTATGCAATAAATCTCATAGCTCCTTTTCCACCTTTCCGTGAAGCCTCCACACAAAAGATACTGTAGTTATGAGACTTTTAAGCAGTTGACTCCGCTTCACAAATGCTCAGGATGCGAACAATTACTTCCGAGGCCTTTTGCATGTCCTGTACAGATACCCATTCTTTTTTAGAATGAATAGACTGCTCGCCAGCGAAAATATTGGGGCAGGGAAGTCCCATGAACGATAGACGGCTGCCGTCAGTTCCGCCTCGGATAATTCCTTGCTTGAGACTTATACCAGACTGTTGAATCGCACGGATTGCGTAATCGCTAACTTCGGGATGTTTGACGAGTACCTCCTTCATGTTTCGGTATTGTTCCTTTCGGGTGGCTTTGTAAAATGAACCCGGATAGCGGCTGGTCACATCATCACAAATCCTCAGTATTTCATTGTAGTGATTGGTCAGTTTCTCAGTGTCAAAATCACGAAGGATGAATTCAAGTCTGGCGTGCCCCAACTCTCCGGTGATTCTTGTAGGGTGCACGAAACCCTCACGTTCATCTGTAGCCTCCGGACATAGCCTGTCTTTCGGAAGTGAAGCGATGATCTCTGAGGCGATCTTGAGGGCATTCTGCATTTTGTCTTTGGCATAACCGGGGTGTGTAGATATCCCGTCTATCTCAATAAAGCAGGCGTCCGCTGAGAATGTCTCATCTTCAAAGGAACCAAGTGCGCCGCTGTCCATGGTATAACCAAAATCAGATTTAAGTTTGTCCATATCAACTTTATCAACGCCTCGCCCAATCTCTTCATCGGTGGTAAAAAGCAGCACCACTTCGCCGTGTTTTATTTCTGGATGTCTCAGGAGATAAAGCGAGGCTTCCATGATACAGCAAACACCTGCCTTGTCATCGGCTCCAAGGAGTGTAAGGCCCGAAGCTGTAATGATATCTTCTCCCTTTTTTTTGGCCAGTTCGGCAATTTCTGCCGGATCAAGTCTGACGGTTGGGTCGTCCGGGAGAATGATTACACCGCCATTGTACGATCTGTGTAACAATGGTTTGACGCCGGTGCCACTGCAATCTGGTGCCGTATCAAGGTGTGCGCAAAAGCAGATGGTAGGGACCTTTTTATTGGAATTAGATGGTATCCGTGCATAGATGTACCCGAATTCATTGAGTTCAAAGCGGATGCCCGCGAGCTCCAGTTCGGAGGCGATAAGTTTGGAAAGGTCTTTTTGTTTTTCCGAAGATGGGTAGTTGGTGGAAAGCGGATCTGCCTGTGTATCAATGGCGGCGTACCGCATGAATCGTTCGCAGGTCGTCGGGAAAGCACTTTGATCAAAGAGCATAGGTTCGGATTTGGCTCAAATGTAAATGAAAACGAGTGCCTCAAGTCATTGGATGAAAGAAATGTCAAAAATGGCAAAATGCGGGAACTTTAGCCGGTGTTGAGGAGTTATCATAACACTTATAAATGTATAGGGGGCTGACTGGAATCGACAGGAAATGTAGTCGGTCAATAAGCATGCCGCAGCACGGTAGCTCACTGCGTTATCAAATGGTTATCGATCCATAAATGGCAATACTTCTTTTGCCGTTGCTGCTTAATTCTAGGAATTAATTAGCATCTGCACACGGGACTGACGTCCGATAAATCCCTCCTGTGCATCAAACCCATCGGGCTGGGCCGGTATTTTTTCCGCATACTGGTCGAGACAAACAGGAAATAAGGATGTTCAAGGTCGTCTCCTAACCTCTGGTCATCCTGACAATCCAACTGGAGACTAAGCATGTAGAAAGTTGTCAGGTTCTTTCTCTGGACCGGGGTTCGAATCCCCGCAGCTCCACTTGTAATCGTACTCAGGCCGATCGGAGCGATGGAATTGGTCCGATTGGAAGTCAGTGAATCAGTCTAATTGCCAAGAATTTTAATGAGTTGAATTCTGTTTTGTACTTCCAGTTTTTCATAAACCTTCTTTAAATGAAATTTAATTGTGTTGGTTGAGAGACACAATTTATTTGCGATCTGGGTCGTTGATTTTCCTTCAAAAATCAGGGTGGCAATTTCAAATTCCCGTGGGCTAAGAGTGGCTAATAAAGAGTTTCGATTACTTTGATCATCTTGATGTAGTTTGCTGTTATGATAGTTCATGAAGACTATTTCTAACGTCGAAACGAGTTGCTCTTTTCTAAAAGGTTTGGTGATATAAGCCAATGGCTTGTAATCTTTGGCTCGTTGAAGGGTCTTATTATCTGAGTAGGATGTTAAAAAAATATAAGGCAGTTTTTTTTGCTGCAGGTTGATGAAGTCAGCAATATCGAATCCGGAATATCCGGTATTTAGGTTGATGTCAATAATTGCTAGGTCAAATTCATTGTTTGTAATAATTGAAATTGCTTGCTTTCCGGAATAGCAAATTTGAATTGTCTTAAAACCCGATAATTGACAAATATCTTTAATGTCTTCTGCAATCAAAGCTTCATCTTCAATGATGAGCAGTCGCAGCATTGATTTGTTATGCATGGACATTAAAGTAATTTGGTAGTATAATGATTACTTCTGTGCCATCGGAATAGTTTCGCTCTATTTGTGCATTCAATCTCTTCGAAAATGTGTCAATCAGTTTTGTTCCAAATCCTGAATCCATGGCGGCGGATTCAATACCTGTTCCGTTATCCTTTATTTTTATATAAAGTGAATTCTCTTTCCGGTAGCTGGAAATCCAGATGCAGCCCTCATTACTTATTGCAAATGCGTGTTTTAGTGAATTGGTTATCAATTCATTGATGATTAAGCCCAGGGGAATCAAATCGCCGACATCCATGTTGGTGTGTTGTAAATCTAGGGATAGTTTTATTTTATCACCCTGGATATTATACGTTTCAAATATTCTTTGACTTAAGCTTGTTAAATATTCTTTGAGATCTGCCTGTGTTGAAGGATCCTCTTTGTACAATGTTTCGTGAATTAATGAAATGGATATGACTCTGCTTTGGCTTTGCAATAAGGCATCCGCAGCTTTTTTGTCGTCAACTATGCGTGATTGCAGGCTTAATAGACTTGAAATTAACTGAAGGTTGTTTTTTACCCTATGGTGAATTTCTTGCATTAAGATATCTTTCTCGGCCAGATTTTTGGAGATAATCTGATTTTTATTGGCTATTTCCCTATTGTATTTGCTTCTTTGTCTGAGGAGAATGATGAGCATAATACTCAGAGATATAAAGAGTCCTAGTATTGACAAGAGTATTATAAATTTTATTTTTGATTTCTGTATTTCAATTTTTGCTTTGAGGTTTTCCTGACTTAGGTAGGCGATGGTTCCGGATTGTTCATCAAACTTTAGTTCGCTCTTGAGATCTAATATAATTCTTCTTGAATTTTGTATTTTCGATAATCTTGCGGCTTGGGCGCTGTATTTTTCGGATTGATCAATATCATTAAGTAGTTTGTAGGCACGCGCCATGCCATTGTAGGTCCTCCAGTTTTTAGCGGGCTCAATTCTCGATCTTATTTGATCTGAAATTTTAAAGCTTTCTAATGCGTCCTCAAGCTTCCTTTGATGCAAATAGCATTGGCCTAGAAATTCATAATAGTCGCCAGCAAGGGATGTGTTTTTATTATTGGTAATGTACGATTCTGTTTTTTTAATGCATAAAATAGCATCGTCAAAATTCTCTTCCAGAAGATATAATCTGCTCTGTGCGATGATAATTACCGGAATTAAATTGTATAATTTATTGGCTAATGAAATCTGATAAGCCTCGTCAAAATTGCGATAACATTCCGTTGTATTATTATTCAAAGCTTCATCAATTCCTTTTTCAAGGATTGATGATATTTGTCTGTAGGTTTCTAAAGAATCTGAGTATTGTTTCTGTGCTGAAATCACAAAACAAGTTGTGAAAAAAATCAGGCTAGCAACATATTTCATTGTATTCGGATATTGTTCTGTCAAAGGTAGATATTGTTTATTAAACTAAAGAATAATGTAAAATTATGCAAGATTTAATTAAAGAATGCACTATGAGCCGAAAACTACCCGTACGGGTAGTGCGAGGTCTCTTTTCATAACTAATTTTGCTATTCAAATTTTATTAATCGATGAAAGAAATTCAATTATTCGGAAGGGTTATTCTTTGTTCAGTTTTCTTTGCTTCTGGTCTTATGGCTCAGAAGTTTACTTACAATACGGTGGTGGATAGTGTTAAAAGGGAATATATTGTACATGTTCCTTCAACATATGATAGTTCTAAGAAGGTCCCAGTGGTTTTTATGCTGCACGGTACCAGCGGTGACGGTGAATTAATGTATGCAACATCTGGATGGGTTGAGATGAGTAACAAGGAAGGTTTTATAGCCGTATTTCCCTCGTCGCTGAGATATAGGATTATCGATAATGGTGAATATAAGACAATAACGAAGTGGAATACACAGCCTGATGCTGATTGGGATTTTCAATCAGGTGAAAATCCAAAAGATGATGTCAAATTCTTGAGAAAGGTTTTACAGGAAGTTTCGACAAAATATAGTATTGATGTGCATCGGGTCTATTTGAATGGATTTAGTAATGGTGGATCAATGGCTGCAAAGTGCAGTATAGAAATGAGTGATGTTTTGGCAGCTGTTTGTAGCAATGCATCGGCATTTTTTACGGACACTTTTTATACGCCAAAGCGTAAAATTCCATATTTATTTGAGGTTGGAAATTTAGATTACGGTCCGGGAAACGTTGGGCCTGAATATCCTCCAGTTCCGATGAATTTGTTTGATACACTTATTTCTACTCCGGGGCTAAAATATTTGAATGGCAAGCATTTTAGAATAGCCAATAATTGTATTAGAAACTTTTCTTTGAAGTCAGAACATAGCAAAATTGTTGGCGATACCAACTTTGCATTATTAACCACCTATTACCCGGAGGATCCTAAAGATACCCACGAGTTCAAATATATTTTTGTAAAGAATCTTGGACATGGCTACCCAAATTGGGCACCAGTTAAGCACTGGGAATGGCTTCAGCAATTTACATTAATCGATTCTTCGGCTAATGTTAAAGGAAGAAAAATAAGAAGAGTAACCAAAGTACAAGATGTAGATCGGGAATATTTTATTCATGTTCCTGCAAATTATGACAGTACTACAACCGTTCCAATGGTTGTTTTCTTTCACGGATCGGGTCAGGATGGAAATTTGTTCTACAATATATCCGGATGGAATGAAGTGGCAGATACACAAAATTTTATTGTTGTTTATCCTTCTGCGCTGAATTATTGTGTCCTTGAGAATGGCGTTCAAAAAATGTCAACTAAGTTTGTTGTGTATCCACAAAGTGGTGATCCTTTATGTGAAGGACAGGAATTGAAAGATGACGTTTTGTTCGTAAAAACAATCTTAGAACAAGTCTCTAAAGAGTTTCCTGTTGATCCACGAAGAATTTATACCGTCGGATTTTCTAACGGCGGTGAAATGGCGACAAGATGTGGTTTGGAAATGGGCGACAAAATTGCTGCCAGTATTGGCGTAGGAGGAGGGGGGTCTTTGCCAGTAGACACCGTATTGATTCCTAAAAGAAAACTTCCGGTCATGAACATGTTTGGAAATATGGATCAGCATATCCTGGATGGATTAGGCATCAATGATAAATCTGTTCCAATGGGTTTTGGTCCTTTATATACTAAATACCCGCAACTTTATGGCAAGCAGGTTGTGCCTTATATCAATGCATTTGATCTGGAATCTTCAAATTACCAAACAATTGGGGATACCAATAATGTTGTTGCGGCGATCTTAAAAGGGAAGGTCAATGATCCTCTTAATGTGTTTTATCTTGTAGAAGTTAAAAATATGGAGCATGAGTATCCGAATGGTATTAACCATCCTTTGCATGCTGCGACTTATCATTGGAGTTGGCTAAAAAGATATAGTCTTCCAGACTTGGGTGGAGTTATTGATAATACACTTAAAAATAATATAAGACCTTTATTTTATCCAAATCCAGCAAAAGATATTGTACTCTTCAGTGATTTGACGCATTACCGGATTAGTTCTTTGGGTGGTGTTATTCTTAAACAGGGTGTTGATAAATCAGTTACTTTGGAGGATCTGCCGGAAGGTGGATACATTCTAGATGCGGATAATCATGCAGGAATTCTGGTTATTAGCCGATAACTATTGTTTTCCAGTAACCCAAAGTCTCGTCAATCGGTGAGTTGGGCTGGATTATTACACATATTTATCCACTAATTTTGCACTGAAAAGCTAATTTTGCATTGGTCATTAGATTCTGGGTGGTATTTTATGTACAATTCCAATAATTAAATCGCGGAGACAGCTCGATGCGTGTTGCGATCTTACTAAACTTGATTGTTCTACAATTTTGTTATGCGCAATGTTATGATTGCAATGGACCTGCAGGTTTATGTCATGTTGAACATTGCGTCAGTCCTGTTTTTCTAGCGAGAGCAGTTTCTTACGCACTGTCGCATTATCCGGAACTAAAGGAGGTAGATATTAAGTTCAAGTACCGTAATATTAAAACTACCATGCAGACCAGACCGGATTTAAAGTCCCTTTTTCCAAAGGGACACAGGCAATACACGGTATGGGTTGACAATTACTGCGAAAACCACAATGGCATTGTAATCTGTGAGGTGCCTGATCATGCATGGACAGGACTTATCGGGCATGAATTGGCCCATATCGTGTGTTTTGAAAAAATGTCCAACAAACAACTGGCATGGTACGGCCTTCGTTATCTCAACCGACATTATCACCGCAAGTTCGAAAGAGAGACAGACAAGGTTGCAATCGCTCACGGCTTAGGAGCGGAGCTTTTGGACTGGTCTGCCTATGTCTCCTCCGCCTCATCAGCTAATGATGCTTACCGGAAGTTTAAGATGCGTTATTATATGCATCCCGAAGAAATTCTAGGTGAATTTATACCAGGGTTATTGCAGTCATCGCCCGCACGTTAAATGCGCAATCCGTCGATAGGACCTTAGTCATGCAGACTAAGTATAAAATTTTTAGCACTTGGTTATATTTAATTAATTTCGCCAGGGTATGCGCGACCATTTTTTGGTAGGAATGAATTCAGGCCTTTGGTGGGTAGGGTTTTCAGGATCGGTGATCTATATCGCTTTGGTCATCTGGCTTGGGTTTTTCTTCCGTAGGGCTGAGAGAGAATATTCGTTCCGAAAGGGATTCGCAATGCTCTTGCTGATGCGGGAGCTGTTTTTCTACGGTTATCTTTGGTATAATGACGCATTCCATCTCGCGGATAGTCTGCCATTGCATCTTTGCGGCATTTCTTACCTGTGCTCAATTTTTGCTTTGTACACGCTCAATGCCTCGGTTTTTGAGTTTCTATTGCTGTTGGGAATTGGCGGTGCTGTTCAAAGTATTATTACGCCTGAAATGACGCATGGTTATTCACCATACCTCTTTTTGGATTATTACATCGCACATGCTACGATTATTCTCACACCCATTTATTTATATTATGTCGTGGGTCTTCGACTTCGCCACCGTGCCTTTTTCAGAATATGGATCGTAGCGCACGTTTTGCTGTTTTCAGTAGGTATGACAAATTACTTTCTGCATTCAAACTATATCTATTTATGCGAACCTCCGAAGGTTGATAATCCGCTGGTTACAGGAGGATTCCCATATCACCTGATTGGATTTGAAATCTTTGGAACCATACACATTTTGTTATTCTACTTTATTTTTTCAAGACTGGCTGTCAAACCGGCTGGCATTACGACCAATATTCCTGATCCACCGTCAATCAATCAATAACGAGAAGTAACATTTAAGGAATCGGAAACAGGTAACATCTTCTTATATTATAAAAATTCATGATATTTGCGGAAAATGCGGTTATGAGATTCGTGATTCTATTTGTGATTGCAGCTTCCTGCACCCATTACTCAGGTGGCCAGAAAGCCTTTCATTTCGAGAATAAAGGCATCACTACAGATGCATTGCGACTGAGTGATCAGAGCCTGTTGATTTGTGGTGAAAGTTCGACCGGAGCAAGCAAAGAAGGTGTTCTTCTTAGGTTGAATGCGAAGGGGGAAGCAGATCAAGTGATCGGTCTGGGTGACGGACAGAATGCTTTTCGTTTGGAGAAGTTGGGATTGGCTGCCGGGCAAATCGTTTCAAGTGGATATGGATTTGAAGATAAAGCTTCTATGGTGGCCGGTTTTGGTAATAATTTGGAACTTAAATGGTTGTTGCGTGCCGACAGCCTGATGCCCTTTGAAGAACCCGCACTTTGCGCAGATAGTAAAGGTAATGTGGTAGTGCTCTCCAAGGCTCCTTCAGCATGGTCTCCCTACTATGGCGTATTTACTTTGATCAATCAGGAAGGTAAGGTGATGTGGAATCGTAAAGTCGATATGATTGACGTGATGTCAGATATTGTGGCGCTGCGTAATGGTGATTTTCTGACCTGTTTCAAACAGAAAGGTGCATACATCGATGGAGGAACCCATAAGAAATATTACATGATTTCCGTTATGCGTTTTACAGTCCAGGGTGAGCTTGCTTATCAGGTGAAATTTCTGGTCGATCGTGAGCAGTTCCTTGATGTGGACTTTAATAAAGTACTTGAATCCTCCGGAGGGGAATTATATTTCTGCGGGCGTTCGCGGAATCTTGCCAACAGAACAGATCTGCTGGTTGTGAAGACCGACAAAGGTGGTAAAATTATCTGGTCAAAGACTTATCAGACGAATCAGGAGCAAGGAATAAAAGCTGCAACTTTCGATTCTAAAGGAAATATTGTACTGGTAGCGGACTCGTATGGTCACAGTGGCGGAATGCTCCGGTCAGCAATTGATCCTTCGGGAAATGTACTTTGGGCAAATTTCAATAAGAGCACGCCCTATGAACAGATGCGCGCCGTGTTTACGCTGAAAGATGGATTTCAATATATTTGTGACCGCACCCTCAATATGGGTGTTTATTTATCAACAGGTAATGGTTCGGTCTGCTTCGGTGGATCGGGTTCAGCTAATCTGACGGTCGGTTCTGCAGAGTTTATTCTCAGCAACAATACCAACGAATTTCAGGAATACAATGCAGGATGGAAACGTGTGGAACCCAAGATTAGTCGGCCCGGAGCCTGGAACAGAGTGGATGATTGCAAATAGTCTGTGCCATATCAATATTTATCTTTCCACCAATTCTTAAGGTTTTCTAGGATCTTATTTTCCGTGGCATTTTCACCGGGTTCATAGTATTTATCTTCGCGTAGGGCATCTGGCAGGTATTGCTGTGGAATAAAGTTGCCTTTATACTGATGTCCGTATTGGTAGTTTTTTCCGTAGTCAAATTTTTTCATCAGCGTGGTCACCGGATTGCGAAGATGCAGCGGTACTGGTTCTTTTGGATGTTTCGTTGCTGCGGCAATCGCGTTTTCCACAGCCAGATAGGCGCTGTTGGATTTAGGAGAACTGGCCAGATAAATGATTGCTTCACTGAGCACAATTCGCCCTTCAGGCCAGCCGATAAGATGTACTGCCTGCTGTGCGGCTTGCGCAATGAGCAAAGCATTGGGATTGGCGAGGCCAATATCTTCACAGGCCAGTATAACCAACCGGCGGCAAATAAAATTTGGATCTTCTCCACCCTGTAACATGCGGGCAAACCAATACAAAGCTGCGTTTGGATCAGATCCCCGGACCGATTTGATGAATGCCGAAATGATATCGTAATGCAATTCACCGCCCTTGTCATATTGCGCGATATTCTGACTTACAAGATTACGAACAAGTTCATCGGTAACCTGAATTTCCATGCCGGGAGAATAACCAATCATTTCCATGATATTACAAAGCTTGCGTGCATCGCCTCCGGATAATTCAAATAGTGCGGTAGTCTCTTTAAGCTCTACGGACTTCGTACTGAATAACTCATCTTCACGGATAATTCGATGTGTTATTGAGAGTAGGCTCTCATCGTCAAGAGGATTCAAGACATAGACCTGAGCCCGGCTAAGCAATGCGTTGTTAACTTCAAAGGATGGATTTTCAGTGGTGGCGCCAACAAGCGTTACCTGCCCCTTTTCAACGGCGCCAAGCAATGCATCCTGCTGACCCTTATTGAAACGATGGATCTCATCGATAAAAAGGATAGGTGTGGCACCGCGCTCTTCTCTGCTTTTTTCTGCAAGGGCGATCACTTCCCGGACTTCCCGCACCCCGGCAGAGATTGCTGATAATGTAAATACGGGTCTTGCAAGTTCATGCCCGATGAGATGTGCGATGGTTGTTTTGCCCACACCTGGAGGACCCCAAAGAATGATGGAAGGCAGGTAACCGGTTCTAATGGCATCAGAGAGTACTTTACCGGGACCGGTAAGTTGAGCTTGTCCCATAACATGCTGCAAGGTGCGGGGTCTCATTCTTTCAGCGAGAGGAATCATGAATCAAAAATATAAAAAATAAGCCCCGGTGGCGCCGGGGCTTAAAATCTACTATCATTCTCAACTGCACGTTTGCAGCTGAGGTGGTTGAAAAATTGCTAAAAACGTTTGAACTTGGATAATATATTCTCTAGTTCAACTTCGTTGAACACCAATACTTCTCTGGGTTTGCTGCCTTCACTTGAACTGACGATGCCGAGACTTTCCATTTGATCCATAATCCTGCCGGCGCGGTTATAACCGAGCTTCAGTCTGCGCTGGATCATGCTGGTGCTGCCATGCTGGCTTTGCACAACGAGACGTGCAGCTTCTGCCAACATGTCATCCATCTCGTCAGCGTTCAGAACAGATTCTTCTCCATTCGCATCGTCCTGTTTGAATTCAGGCAGCAGGTAAGGAGTTCCGTAGGATCTTTGTTTGGCAATTGATTTGATGACGCGTTCTACTTCCGGGGTATCGACAAATGCACATTGCAGACGAATGACATCAGAGCCAACGCTGTAGAGCATGTCTCCGCGGCCAATTAATCGTTCTGCTCCACCGGTATCGAGAATGGTTCTTGAATCGATATTGGAAGTGACCTTAAAGGCCATTCTGGAAGGGAAGTTTGCTTTGATCAGTCCGGTAATAATTTTAACAGAAGGGCGCTGGGTCGCGATGATCAGGTGTATTCCAACTGCGCGCGCAAGCTGGGCCAGTCTGCTGATGGGCATTTCGACTTCCTTGCCGGCAGTCATAATGAGATCTGCAAATTCGTCGATGATCAAGACAATGTAGGGGAGATGTTTGTGTCCCTTCTCCGGATTCAACCTGCGGCGAATGAATTTATCATTGTATTCAAGGATATTTCTCGTGCGGGCCATTTTCAGCAATTCATAGCGCTGGTCCATTTCAATGCAAAGTGAATTGAGCGTATAGATAACCTTGCTGGTGTCAGTAATAATGGCTTCTTCCTGGTTCGGTAGCTGTGCAAGAAAGTGTTTTTCTATCTCGGTATAGATTGGTAATTCTACCTTTTTAGGATCAATCAGTACGAGCTTCACTTCTGCCGGATGCTTGCGATAGAGCAGTGACATCAGGATCGTGTTGATTCCCACTGATTTACCCTGGCCGGTAGCTCCGGCAATCAGTAAGTGTGGCATCTTGGTGAGATCGGCTACGACGACCTCGTTGGATATGTTTTTGCCCAATGCAATGGGAAGTTCCATTTTTGGATCGGTAAAGCGCTCAGAGCGAAGTAGTTCTTTGAGTGGTACAATCTGTTTGTTTTTGTTGGCTACTTCAATACCGATGGTTCCTCTGCCTGGGATGGGCGCGATGATACGAATGCCCTGTGCAGACAGGCTCAATGCGATATCATCTTCAAGGCTCTTGATACGGGATATTCTGACACCGGGCGCAGGTACAATCTCATAGAGTGTCACGGTTGGCCCGATGGTGGCTTTGATTTTTTGAATTTCTATTTTATAGTTCTGCAGGGTGGCAATAATCTGATTCTTGTTGGATTCAAGTTCATTGCGGTCTATTTCAAACTTCTGATCGTCGTAATTATTCAGTAGCTCCAGATCAGGAAATGTATAAGTACTAAGGTCTGCTTTCGGGTCATACGGGGAAAGTCCTTCGGGTTCCCATTCGTCTTCATCAACTTCCATAACACTCGGAATCTGAACGCGTGGTTCCGTGCGCGGCAATGGCTCAGCCGAAAAATCATTGGGAGAAGGGCTCTCATCTATTTCAAGTGAGAGATTGGAGACTGGGGTTTCTGCAATCAGTTCATCGGATTGGAATCCAATAGTGGCAGCCAATCCTCCCACTTCCGCGGATTCGCCGAAATCAATATCCTTTCTGGCGCCTGTTGGTGCGGCGTTTTTGAAAAAGCTCTCCGGATTGTTATCCTTGTCTCCCGCTTCACCATCAGCATCTGATCCGGATTTGAAATTAAATATGCCGCCCCAGTTAATATGCCCTGAATCGGTGTGTAATTGTAGACTTTGAAAGCTTGGGTTGATAAACCATATAAATAATCCTAAAATTGAAAAGATCAGCGTCACACCCAGTCCCAGTGAACCCAGGAATGAACTAAGGACCTGGTTGGATCGCGCGCCAAAAGCTCCTCCGAAAGGAAATGGGTTGGCGCTTAAGATAAAATCCAGTGTCATGGACAGGAAAGCCATGATCAGGAAAGTGTGTGTCACAAAACGCAGAAAACTATACCATCCACGGTTATTCAAAAGCCTGAAGCCCAGATGTACGGCAACAGGAATAAGCAGGAATGAGGCAATGCCAAAGCCATAGTAAAACAAGTAGTGGGAGCTGAGTGCACCCAGTCGTCCTACCCAGTTGCTGACTTCTACACGTGGTCTGAACAGGATGCGCCAGGAATGCTGGAGTACCTTGTCCTGGTCGATGGTCCAGGTAAATAAATAAGAGGTACAGGAGAGAAGGAGATAGATGGAAATCATAAAACAGCTGACCGCTGCGATTTTGCCGATACGCTCATCCTTCCAGAATTGGATCCAAAGGTCTTTAAACGAGCCTTTTTTGTTTTTTGAACGCGCCATTAGGATAGTAGATTATACATGAAATGTTGCGCTAATGTATATGTATTATATCATATTAAAATAATTTATTTACTATTCTACTTCTATTACTCTTACTGCAATTACATGAATACTAAAGTAAACTATATTATTTTTGATTAGAAGAAGTCTGTTAAGTTTCTGCTATAGATTAAAAAGAAAGA
>JAIBCI010000021.1 GCA_019694255.1 Saprospiraceae bacterium | reverse complement strand
TGAGAAGCAAACAATTGCGTTGTGTCAGCAACATATGAGATAAGGGATGGTTCTCCAAGTGTGATCGTCCATTTCGGGAAGTTTTTAAATAACGAAATATCAAGTGTCTGAAAATCCAATTTACCCTCAATCGTTTCATTTGCCTTTAACTTAATGGTTTTTATAATCTCCTTTTTAAACATTAATGGAACTGCAAAAGCAGTTACAATAAGAATAATAACCACTGAGAGCATAATTTTAAGTAAAAATCGAAATTTAGGTTTCATGGATATTCAATTTGTTCTGGTATCAACGTTCAGATTGCAAAATTATTGATATTTCATATACTTTTACATCTGAAGAGCGGAAATTGGTATGGGAAAAATATTGGAAATCAAAGATTTATCAATAATTTTCGGCAAGTCCGGAGATGCCAAACATGCAGTTCAAGGCATGGGCCTTCAACTTGAAAAAGGCGAAGTGTTGGGTATCGTCGGAGAGTCGGGCTCAGGCAAATCCGTCACAGTAATGAGCATCCTAAGTCTTTTGCATCCTTCAGCAATTGTTCATTCTGGCAGTATCTTTTTTGATCCGGATGGACCCGGCTCAATTGATCTTCTAAAAGCAGATGAACCTTCACTTAGAAGATTCAGGGGAGGGATTATTTCGATTATTTTTCAAGAACCTATGAGCGCTTTGAATCCCGTACGCACCTGCGGGCAACAGGTTGAAGAAGTACTGATCGAGCATAAAAAGTGTGAGGGATCAATGACACGTAAGGTGGTTTGTAATTGGTTTGAAAAAACCGGGCTTCAAAATGTCGAGCGCATTTTCGATTCATATCCGCATGAACTATCTGGAGGTCAGCTTCAACGTGTACTCATCGCTTTAGCGCTGTGTTGTGAGCCACAGATCGTTATTGCGGATGAACCTACGACCGCACTGGATGTCAATGTACAGAAGAAAATTCTTGATCTGCTCAAGCAACTTCAAAAAGAACTTCATTTGTCACTTATTTTCATCTCCCATGACCTTGGCGTAATACGTTACCTCTGTGATCGGGTTTTGGTAATGAAGGACGGAAAGAAGATTGAAGAAAATTCGTGTAAACATATTTTTGAAAATCCTTCGCATCCTTATACCAAAGGATTAATTCTGTCACGTCCGCCACTTCGAAAAAAGTTAAAGCAATTGCCAACAGTTGAAGATATCCTCAAAGGTTGTGAAGAGAACTGGTTCGATGATACCAATATCGTCAACAGCACAGAGCAGGACAGAAAATGTTCTGAACTTCAACAATTACCAAGATTAATCGGTATCCGCAACCTCAACGTAAGATATCCCCGAAACAATGGATGGTTTTTTCAAAAGAAGAACTGGCATTATGCGGTTAAGGATGTTAGCCTGGACATTTTTCAAGGTGAGGTCGTTGGTCTGGTAGGTGAATCCGGATCTGGCAAAACCAGTTTGGGAAGAGCAATCCTTGGGCTTGCACCGGTGAGCAGTGGCGAAATATATTACAGAGACCAAAGACTAGACGGGCTTTCTTCCAGAGAATGGAGGCTGTTGCGAAAAAAACTTCAAATTATTTTTCAGGACCCCTACTCTGCGCTCAATCCTCGAAGAACAATCCTTGACAGTATTTCTCAACCTTTGATGATACATCACATTGTGGCTAATCGATCTGCCGCTCGTCAGAAAGCTTCCGAATTAATGGAAATGGTAGGCCTTAGTTCACTTTTTCTGGATCGATATCCGCATCAATTTTCCGGAGGACAACGGCAACGTATTTGTATCGCCAGGGCACTCTCCCTGAATCCTGAATTTATTGCATGCGATGAATCAGTCTCCGCTTTGGATGTGTCAGTCCAGGCGCAGATTCTGAATTTACTAATGGACCTAAAAAATAAACTGGGCTTAAGTCTGCTGTTCATTACGCATGACCTATCCGTTGTTCAATATATCGCTGACCGGATCATCGTATTAAATCACGGTGAGCTGGTGGAAGAAGGTAAGCCTTATCAGATTATAGGATCACCTGTTAAGGAATATACTCAGAATCTTGTTCAATCAGTGATTGACTAGACAATACGATCATTGTAGATTTTTTTTAATTCAAGGCCCCCCCAGTTACCAGAACCTAATAATAGTATCAGTTCAAAGTCGTCCTGACTGGATTGCATGTCCATTTTAAGGCTTTGCGCTTCTTGAAAAACCTTGATATCATTTCTGCCGAATGCCTGTTGAAGTTGCTCTGGTTCCATCACCGGCATCTTTTTAAGTTGGACGGCATGCAGATCATAGTAAATGATGGCGCGCTCGCAGGAAGCAAGACTACCCTTATACTGCCCTATGAATTCCGGATTGAGGCTGCTGAAGGTATGCAATTCAAGATAACAAAGGATTCTTTTTCCGGGAAAAGTCTCCCGTACTGCTTGTAAAGTGGCTCTGACTTTAGAAGGTGCATGCGCAAAATCCTGAAATACTTTAAGGTTAGGTCTCTCGCAAATAAGCTCAAGCCTTTTGGACGCGCCTTTAAAGGTGGTTAACGCTTCACACACGCTGCGATCATCAATCGCGAGCAACGTGCAAACCTCGCGTACAGCCTGAAGGTTCTGAAGATTGTGTCTTCCAAATATCTCCAGGCCGTAGCAACCCCATTCTGAAATGATAAAGGTCCTTTCAGGACTAATTCTTGAGGGCACTTCAGTGTAGGGTATTTTATTAAGATGGGTAGCAGATTCTTTGACAAGATTCCTTAAATCCTGATCGCCCTCAAAATAAATCAAAGTTGACCCTGGCTCCATCGAGTCCATCAATTGACGAAATGCTTCAATATAATCTTCATATTTTGGAAAAACATTGTAATGATCCCAGGCTATCCCGGTTATTACTGCAATCTGTGGTTTGTAGTGAAGAAACTTGGGCTTTGGGTCCAGGCAAGAACTGAGATACTCGTCACCTTCTATTACAGCATATTTCGCACCACTGAGCGATACCATTTCTCTAAACCCATCAAGCAGCGCACCTACGAGGTAGTCAAAGGACTGCCCTGTATTTTTAAAAACATGCATCAACATGCTGGTTGTGGTCGTTTTTCCATGACTGCCCGCTATAACTACCCGGAGTTGCTGGCTATAGGCCTTTCCGATAAATTCTGGAAATGAATATACCGGAATCTTTAATTCCTGGGCCCTGATGAGCTCTGGGTTGTCCTTTCTTGCATGCATTCCAAGGATTACGAAGCTTAATTTGTTGTTAATCTTCTCTGCAAACCAGCCTTCATTTTCGGGGCAAATCCCCGAATTGGTAAGTCTGGACCGCGCCGGTTCAAAGATCTGGTCGTCCGATCCACTCACTATAAAGCCTTGATTGTGAAGTGCTAAGGCTAGATTATGCATGACGCTTCCGCCTATGGCAATCAAGTGTACGTGACCCTGATTCATATTATGAATTAATCTAATTTGTGTCAAACATAACATGATATCGCATAATATTGTATCTTTGGGCGCGTTTTGTGGGTAATAAAAATGTGATTTATGAAAAACAAGAGAATTTCATCAAAACTGGCTGGCTTATCAGTAATTGCACTGATGTTACTTACTTCTTGTAACCGAGGATATGGATGTCCTTATGATTTCAGCGTTGCAGAAACGCTGGTACAGTGGAGTAAAGTCCTGATTCAAGTGATTTCACTGATCTTCTAACAAAGTATAAACTAAATATAGTAAAGACCGGTACGTAACATAACGTCCGGTCTTTTTTGTATGCCCGAATTTGAAATTATTGCAACCCGTGATGGCAGTCCAACCATCCATTCTCAACGGTTTGGTGCCACATACCATTCTCTTCATGGTGCAGTGGTTGAAAGTATGCACGTTTTTATTAATGCAGGTCTGAATTGTTTTGGACATCTTAAGAAAATAAAAATTTTTGAACTGGGATTTGGGACAGGTCTCAATGCACTGTTGACATTGGACTTTGGCTTGTCACTCGATCAGGAGATTGAATATACTGCAATAGACCTCCATCCTTTACCTGAGACAGTGTTTTTAGGTCTTGAATATCCACAACTTGATACAAACAGGATTTCAGGAAAAGATTTCCAAAGCCTGCATACCTGTCCATGGAATCAAAATGTACAAATTACCACAAATTTCTCACTGACCAAAATAGCAGATGATTGGTTAAGTTGCCAATTGGAGCCTAATCAATACGATCTGTTTTATCTTGATGCCTTTGGTCCAACGTGCCAGCCAGAATTATGGTCAGAAGATTCTATGATGAAAGCACACCGAATTCTGGCCAAGGGAGGAATACTGGTTAGTTATTGTGCGCAAGGTCAATTCAGAAGAAATCTGAAATCAGCTGGATTCAGAGTTGAAAAACTTCAAGGGCCTCCTGGTAAAAGAGAGATGACTCGTGCATTCACGTAGGGCGCTTATCCTTATATTACATTTATTATTCATACTTTTACATTAAATTTTATATTATGTCTACAGTATTAGGTGTTGGCTCTCGTGTTAAACATCCAGCCTTTGGTGACGGCGCTGTAATTGAAGTGGATGTTGCTGCATACAAAGTCTGCTTTATGCAATTTGGAATTAAATTGGTTGGAAAGGATTACAATGCCTGGGAGGTCATCGAAAGAATTGAACCGGGCGAAAGTGTATCTTTCAATGATGCGGAGAAAGCACTGGCGAAAATTTTACGTGCCTGGTCAGATATTACTGAGGTTGTTCCCCTAGGTGACAAATGGAAGAACGGTTTAATGATCCTACGACCGGAAGATAAGACTTTGAAAGACAAGGAAATTCCAATTGAAGCATTCTTTCATAAAATTGTCATGGTTCGTGACAGATTACGCGTGATGGAACAAAGGATCAATTCCAGTAATCTCAATGATGAAGAAAAAATTAATCTTCAACAGTATATTACAAGAATATACGGCAGTTTGACAACATTCAACGTTCTTTTCAGATACAAGGAACAGCAATTTGTAGGTGATAAATCAGAATAGAATTTCAATATGAACTACGCAATTAGCCCACTGGATGGAAGATATTCAGTTCTGCTGAATCCACTTAGAAAGTACTTTTCAGAAGAGGCTTTATTCGAATATCGGGTGAAGGTAGAAATACTTTATTTTCAGGAATTATGCGAAAAGCATGTTGGAGGGCTGAGCTTGACGCGAAAAACTAATTCACTTGTATCAAGTATTATTCAAAATTTTTCTGCAGAAGATTATGCAAGGATTAAGGCAATTGAGAAGATTACAAATCATGATGTTAAAGCAGTTGAGTATTTTATACGGGAAAAACTTGAGTCTTTAGGGTTAAGGAAATTTACGGAGTATGTACATTTTGGCTTAACCTCTCAGGATATTAATAATACCGCCATTCCGATGTTAATCAGGGATGCAACGAAAGAGGAATTGATACCCTTATTAACCAGATTGGTGCGTCACATCAGAAATTTGGCTGCAGCAAACCGAAACGTAACCATGCTGGCTCGTACACACGGTCAACCAGCCTCTCCCACAACACTAGGTAAAGAATTTGCAGTTTTTGCAGAGCGTCTGGAACTTCAACTAAAGCAGTTGAAGACCGTTGAATACAGTGGTAAATTCGGCGGAGCGACAGGTAATTTTAATGCACATTGTGTCGCTTTTCCTAAAGTCAAATGGAATCGATGGGCAGATCTGTTTCTGAAAAGGAGGTTAGGTCTTAAAAGACAACAGACCACGACGCAAATAGCCCATTATGATGAGTTGGCAAATTGGTGCCACAATATGATACGGATTAATACCATACTGATCGATCTATCCCGGGATATCTGGAGTTATATTTCTATGGAATATCTGACCCAGGCTGTCAAACCCGGTGAAGTTGGTTCCTCCGCAATGCCGCACAAAGTGAATCCAATTGATTTCGAAAATGCAGAAGGCAACCTTGGCATATCATCCGCCCTGGCTCAGTTTTTCGCTGAAAAATTGCCGGTATCCCGACTTCAACGGGATCTTACAGATAGTACTGTATTAAGGAATATCGGAGTCCCCTTTAGTCATACATTCCTCGCAGGTCTTAGTATATTGAAAGGTCTGTCGAAAATTTCCGTCAATAAGACAAAAATAAGATCAGATCTAAATGATCACTGGATTATTCTGGCTGAGGGAATTCAAACTATTTTGCGACGCGAAGGTGTTGAAGGATCATATGAAATTTTAAAGGCCCTCACGCGTGGTAAAGCAACTGTGTCCAGAGGCGAACTACAAGAATTTATTCATAGCCTTAAAGTTAATGAAAGGGTCAAAAAGGAATTATTGCACTTGACGCCCTTCAATTATATCGGCCTTGCTCGTCAAAGGTGAAGAAGTTAGTTTTTTTTACAGGGGCTGGAATTAGCCAGGAGAGCGGCTTACAGACATTTCGTGGCGCAGGAGGACTTTGGGAAGGACACGATGTGTCTGAAGTAGCCTCAATCGAAGGATGGCATCGGAATCCACAGCTAGTTCTTGATTTTTACAACCAACGGAGGAAGCAACTCCTTGATTCAAAGCCCAATCAGGCACACCATTTTATTGCAAGCCTTGAAAATGTATTCGATACTGAAGTAATTACTCAGAATGTAGATGATCTTCACGAACGTGCCGGATCATCACGAGTACTTCATTTGCATGGCGAACTTTTAAAATGCAGGTCAGTTGATAATGACAACAGGATCTATACTTGCCTCAATGACATTCACCTGGGAAATGTGGATTCTTTTGGCGCGCAACTAAGGCCTCATATCGTTTGGTTTGGAGAAATGGTTCCTATGCTGGATAGCGCCATTCCAATTATTCAAAGCGCTGAAATTATTGTCGTTGTTGGGACATCCCTTCAGGTCTACCCTGCAGCAGGTCTGTTGCAGTATGCAACGCGGGCCGAAAAGATCTACTATATCGATCCATTCCCAACCCTAAGTACTTTACCTGATCAACTCATTGTCCGATTGAAGTGCTTACAACAACCAGCAACGGAAGGTATGAAACAACTCTATGATCAACTTTTGGAGATCGCAGTTAAATAATTAGAATGTTGCAATACCTAATGCAGTGGCAGTGAAAGTGTTTGCAGTAAGCCACTCCAAAAGAAAAAATAACTTAATCCTTTCTCTGCAAAATATCCCTTAATCAGTATATTTGCTATAATAACACCGGGAATATGCACTTAACACCTGACTTCAAGAAGCAGTTTCAGGAACTATTACGCACCAGGATTAAAAAGAAAAAAGACTGGGTTAATGAACTGGCTGAACTATTACAATGCAGTAATGATGCTGTTTATAAAAAAAGTCGCCTGGATTCCTTTTATTCCGTGGATGAATTGGTCACTCTGGCAAAGTACTATTCTATTTCCTTGGACAGCATTATTTTATCCCAGAATTGTCATTAAGAATCAAAAATGAAAGTCGATTTTAGGTTATTTGTATTCATCCATAGGCCAGTAAACCATTCCCGTCTCTTCATGGCAAGAGATAACTTCAATATTCTTTGA
>JAIBCI010000100.1 GCA_019694255.1 Saprospiraceae bacterium | reverse complement strand
CAGATTGATAAACTAAGGGAGCTGGCCAACCGTCAGGATGAAATCCGAGAAAAGACTGAGAAAAAAGAACTATCCGCAGAAGAACTCAAAAAGCTTCAGGAAGAGATCAACAAAAAGTTTGAAGACATCAAGAAAAATCAGGAACAGATTCAGAAGAAAAATAGCGAGCTCGAAAGGCCAAATAAAATCAGTGACCAGAAAAAGAAAGCTGAAGACACAAAAAAAAGTCTCAACAACGCCAAAGACAACCTGAACAAAAACAATCATGATGGCGCCTCAAAGGATCAGAAAGACGGAAGTGATAAAATGAACGAAATGGCTGATCAGATGGAGAAAGAAATGGACAGTAGCGACAAGGAGCAGCAGGAAGAGGACATCAAGGCACTTAGACAATTGCTTGAAAACCTTGTTAGTCTATCCTATGAACAGGAATCTCTGACGGCTGATTTCTCAAAAACCGATATTCAGGCACCCCGATTTGTTAACCTCACAAAGGAAGAACATAGACTCAAGGATAATTTTAAACTGATACAGGACACCCTTGAGGCATTAAGCAAGAGGGTAGTCGAAATTGAGTCTTTTGTTAGCGAAAAAGTCACCGAGATCAATGGCAATTTTGCCAAATCACTAGACTTACTGGAAGATCGTAACAGCCAGGAAGCTTCTGTCAACCAGGGTCGCATCATGAAAAATCTCAATGATCTCGCCGTCATGCTATCCGAGACCATGAATCAGAAACAGAAACAGAGCAACGCTACCTGTAACAAGCCGGGCAACAAGGCCTGCAAAAAACCAGGTAAGTCCAGCAAACCAGGAAAAAGTGGTAAGGTGCCATCAGATAAGATTGCTCAGGGTCAGATGAAACTCACGGACGAAATGAAGAAAATGCACGATCAAATCAAACAAGGTCAGGGAGGAGGTACCAGCAAGGAATTTGCTGAAATGGCTGCAAAACAGGCCCAATTGAGAAAGATGCTTGAGGATCTTCAGAAAGAAAAGAAAGAACAAGGCAACGGTTCACAGGACCTTCAGAAGGCCATAGAGGAAATGAACAAATCCGAAAAGGATCTTGTCAATAAAAAACTGGACAATGAGACATTAATGAGGCAGCAGGAAATTGCCACCCGGCTGTTGGAATCTGAGCGCGCCGAGCGGGAGAGAGAGTACAAAGAAGAGAGAAAATCGGAAACTGGTATGAAAATTGAACGTAAGTTTCCTGCCAGCCTGGAGGAATACCTGAAAAAAAGGCATGCAGAAGTAGAATGGTATCAACAAGTATCACCGGACCTCAGACCTTTTTACAAAAAAATGGTCGAAAATTACTTTCAGGGTTTGAAAAAACAAGGATGATCAGGATTTCATCAAATGCTACCAACATAGGTATTATTCAGTCCTATGTTGATGAGGTTTTTGAGAAGTACAATCTCAATAAGTCTCTTTATGCTGATATTCTGACCAGCCTGACAGAAGCTGTCAACAATGCCATTATACACGGCAACCAGCTTGATGAAAACAAATTCGTCCAGATAGGTCTTAGGTGTCGCCAGAACAAACTCATTTTTACAGTGTCTGATGAAGGCAAGGGTTTTGATCCTAACAATGTACCCGATCCTACACTGGAAGCAAATCTGGAATGTTGCGGTGGCAGGGGTGTTTTTATTATCAACCAATTGTCGCACGCGGTTCGTTATCTGAATAATGGAAGTACGGTTAAAATAATTTTTAAAATATAAAGAATTAGATCATATTCTTTGCGTGATTGTGAAGTGAATGAATCGATTAAGATTTTATCATTTGTAATTTGAAATTAACATTAATGACTTTTCAAAAATAATTTTCTAATCAAATTATATGGGAAATTATTTTCTATTTGTTCTTCCATAGTACTGATTCTAACTACAGTAACTCTTCCTAGTCATCTTTCAGCTCAAAAAAACCCTAATCTATTAGTCAAGAATGCCATTAATGATTCTCAGATTATAATTGATGAATCCTATTATTTAAAAGTATATTATAAAAAGGACGGAAAGAAAAGCCTCTCCAAAGGCAAAATTATTAATGTGGATAGGGAGTTTTTATATTTAAGACATCATGCACCTATAAAACTTAATGATATAACAAAGATTAAGTATATCAATAGGGAGCTGAGAAATTTAATGCTTTTTTTATCGGTAATTTTTGTGTTAATTATTTATAGTGGTGTTTTTCTTTTGAATCTTTTCTTATCCTTGGGCAGTCAGGGGCAAACAGATAAAGAGAAAAATGTTTCTGATTTAATTGGTGGTTTAAGTTTGTTGCTATTACCAGCAAGCTTTATAGCGGTATATTATTTTTTTCCTTATCACAAAATTATTATTAACCAAGGGTGGGCATTATCACCTTTGATTCAGCCTTAATTTACTGTGCTTAAATCAGGCACAGACTTGACTTTTGAATTTGTATCCTGTGCAATTCAAGCCGGGTACTCAACAAAATTTCGCGGAGTCTCATATAATCTGACTTGCAGATCCAGATGGGGCTCGATGTGGTTGCGCAGGATATTATAAATCTCAATCACAAGATTTTCTGCAGAAGGTACTTTGTTTTGAAATTCCGGAAGGTCGAGATTCAGATTGCGGTGATCATAACGAATCTCTACGTGTTCATGAATAATATCCTTAAGCACTTTCAGATCCATGAGGATACCGGACTGAGGATCAAGTTCGCCGCTGACCTTTACCTCCATATCATAGTTGTGCCCGTGAAAATTGGGGTTGCTGCAGATTCCAAAGACTTCACGGTTTTTCTCCTCGGACCATTCAGGTCTGAATAGTCGGTGTGCGGCATTAAAATGGCCTTTTCTGAAGATCGCTACTTTCATTATTTCCCTCGGGTTAATAATACTAAAAAAAAATCGTGCCCGACAGTAGCCAGACACGATTTAAATATCTTGGATAGATTTAAAGCGCAGCTACGTGCTTCATCAGGCCGCTCTTAAGGTTATTGGCCTTGTTCTTATGCCAGGTGTTCCTTTTGGCCAGACGATCAATCATGCTGATCACTTTTGGAAGAAACTGCTTTGCTTCAGAAGATGAAGTCAGACTCCTTAATTTGCGAATTGCCGTTCTGGCTGATTTTTTATAATAACGGTTAGCCAGTGTACGTACCTCTGTCTGACGTATTCTCTTTAAGGACGATTTATGGTTTGCCATATCTTGCTTTTAGTTCGAAAGGGACGCAAAGATAGGTATATTTTAGATAATTGAATGCCGAATATTAAATTTATCTGAGTCTGTCCATTGATTTTACTAGGGCGGCGTCTTTACGTATTGCTCTGGTAGCCAACCAGTTAACAAATATTCCAGCCATGCCACTATAAAGCGCAAAATCGGCCCTGAATTGCTGAAAAAGGCCTGATTTGTATAATAAATAGAATCCCCAGCCAATAAAGGCCACTGCCTGAATAAGTCCGGACAATGCGGCTACGATTAATTGCGATTCCCTGTTTTTGTAAAGAAAGACCGCTATCAGTGCCATAAGCGCCGAGGTCAGACAGGCGCCACTCAACACGGAATCCTCCGAGGTTTTCAGTAAGCTGTCGGCAAAAACTCCCTCACCGGGAACCATGGTTGAAGCAAAGGAGAGTGCTGGCCAGTATTCAAGCCCAAATAGCACAGCCGTAACCAAAAGCCAGATCGTCTGGATTCTTTGTATCATTTGACAATTTTGCCGAAAAATACACTACAGGTCAGACTAAATATATCCTAAATTTATTTTAATTGTTTCCTGCTCGAAACCCGGCAGCCATAATTACTGTTTTGTGTTAAATATGGTTTACATGAAATATTTGTTCCTTTCTTTTGTATTTGGCTTATTCTGCATTCAGGTGACTGCTCAAAAGGCCATTGTTAAGACTTCATTTGAAGTAAACGGAAATTGTAATATGTGCCGCAAAACAATTGAAAAGGCTGCAAAAATAAACGGTGTTGCCAGTGCGAAATGGCATGTTAATAACCATATTCTTGAACTGGTCTATGATAGCACCCTGGTGAGTCTTGACAAAATTCAGCTTCGGATAGCGGCCGCCGGGTATGATACGCCGGCTTACCGTGCCAACGATGAGACCTACGCGAAGCTTCATGCCTGCTGTCAATACGACCGCAAAAAATAAGCACTTTGCTTACCTCATACATTTTTACAATTTTCTTCTAAGTGTATACCTTCCATGGCTGCGATCTATGTAGCCAATACTATTTTTGTCTTCAGTTTCAATTAGACCTGTGCAAAGGATTCAAAGCTATTGGGAGGAGAAATATTATTTCAGGGATCTTGATGTTGTCATCATTGGAGCCGGTATTGTCGGGTTGAGCACGGGCATTTCCCTGCTTGAAAAAAATCCCGGGTTAAAGATCCTTATTCTTGAAAGATCATCTATACCCTACGGCGCGAGCACACGCAATGCTGGTTTTGCCTGTTTTGGAAGTCCAACGGAATTGCTGAGTGAATTAGACCAAAGTTCGTCAGATGAAGTATTTGAATTATTTGCACGTCGGTATGCCGGGATACAATCTTTGCTTTCAAGAACCGGAAATCGTAAAATTGGTTATGAAAAACTGGGAGGCCACGAAGTATTGACTGCAGATCAGGAAATTTCAACGTCGCAAATTGATCGACTGAATCATTACATAAATGGTGCAACTGGAATTAGTCATTACTTTAAACAGCGCAATGAATTGTTGACGTCCTTTGATCTGAAGGGTTTTACTCAATGTATTTATACTTTGCATGAAGCCTGCCTTGATCCGATGCTCATGCTTCAGGCTCTTCAACAAATTTACCAGCAGCAAGGAGGACGGATTCTCTATGGTGTGAATCTGGAGGATTGGGAGGATCAAGGTTCATCTGTGAGTTTAAAAATCTTTGGGGATTACCACTTTAATACTTCGGATTTGGTTATTGCGACCAATGGTTTTGCACAAGAAATACTACCGGATATTGATGTACGCGCAGCACGAAATCTGGTACTTTTGCTACGACCTCAAAAGGGTACGCCTGTTCGCGGTTGCTTTCACTACCACAAAGGTTATGTATACTTCAGACATTGTGATGATAAGCTTCTCATTGGAGGGGGAAGACATACCGATATTGAAAATGAATATACCAGCGAGATGAACATAAATTTCCAAATACAACAATATCTCCTCGACTTTGTGACCAAACACATTCTTCATGATCAGACTTTTGAATTGGTTAGTCAGTGGCCGGGTATTCTTGGACTTGGTTCTGCGCGAAAACCAATTATTCAAAAGATCAGCGGGCATGTTGTTGTGGCCGTAAGGTTATCCGGTATCGGTATTGCGATCGGAACACTTGTCGGGAGTGAAGCCGCTGAGCTCGTATTAAACAATCCTCAGAAAACACATGGGTAAACCAAAATTGCTACTGCTTCATGGTGCATTGGGCAGTATGTCAGAATTTGAACAATTGCGCGGTTTTTTGGAGCCGCATTTTGAAACTTTACCATTTAATTTCACCGGGCATGGCGGAAGACGAATACAACCAGAGGGATTTACAATTACGTCCATGGCCGCTGAGCTTTACAGCTGGATTGTTGAGGAAAATATTTTTAGACCAATAATCTTTGGATACAGCATGGGAGGTTATGTTGCGCTGAAGTGTGAAGCACAGTATCCAGGACTGATCGGTCATATTATCACCCTGGGCACCAAGTTCGATTGGTCCACTGAGTCTACAGACAAACAAATTTCCGGATTGGACATTGATTCATGGAGACAGAAAATTCCTGATTATGTCTCCACTCTTGAGAAAATACATGCACCAAATCACATTGATATACTTGCAGATCAAACACGACATATGATGCAGCATCTGAGTCAAAATGACTACTTAAAAGATTCTGATTTGAAGAATATTCAATGCCGTGTCAGCCTGCTTCTTGGAGATTTAGACCGTATGGTTACACAGGAAGAAACAATTCAGATACAACAATGCTTGACAAATTCTGTGCTGAAAATTCTTCCGGAAACAAAACATCCACTTGATAAAGCAGATCCTGCGATGCTCGTTGAAATTATTTACTCGGAGACGGTACGTCACTGATATTCCCTCTGGATCCTTATCTGTTTTCAGGATCAAATGTCCTGAAAAACCATCCCTTGAGCAGGTCTGCAGTGATAAAGTACAATGCCAATAATCCAATAATACTATACAACAGATTCAGTGGAAGAGATACGAGCCCCATTAAACCAGCCAGCGGACTCCACGGTAAAACTAAAGTGATAGACATGACCAGCAAATTAAGCGTAGTGATCAATACAGACGGCTTGCTATTGTAAAAGCTGTACCGGGTACGGATGACAAAAAATATCAGCAACTCGGTGATCGTCGACTCCACGAACCATCCTGATTGAAATGTATTTTCTTCACTTCGGAAAACAAACAACAGCGTGGCAAAAGTCAGCATGTCAAACAATGAACTGTGAATGCCAAAAAAAAGCATATATCTTCTGAGCAGACTTATATCCCATTTGCCCGGTCGCTGGAGTTGGGCAACATCCACTTTATCAGAAGGTAATGTAAGAAATGGTAGATCCGTCATGAAATTAGTCAGCAAAATCTGTTTCGGTTGCATTGGAAGAAATGGCAGGAAGAGCGATGATAAGGCAACACTGCACATATTACCAAATGTCGATCCCGTGCTGATGAAAATATACTTAAGCGTGTTCGCAAAAGTCTTGCGACCCTCTATAATGCCTTCTACAATAACCGACAGATCCTGTTCCAGTAAAATAAAGTCAGCTGCCTCTTTGGCGACCTCGGTTGCATTGGATACACTCAGCCCAACATCAGCCGCTTCAATGGCAGGTACATCATTGATGCCATCTCCCAAATAAGCTACAGAATATTTTTTGCGAAGATGTTGAATCAGGGCTTCTTTCTGAGCGGGCTCCACTTCTGCAAAAATGTGTACATCACCGATGACATTGCCAATCTCAGTATCATTCATTTGACTGAGCTCACTGGAAGTCATCACAACAGGATCGACTATTCCAATCTGTCGTGCAACGGAAACTGCTACCAGTCGGCTATCGCCGGTTATTATTTTCAACTGTAAATTTAGATTTTTGAGCGATTGAATTGTCTCGGGGACGCCTTGCTTGATATGATCTGTAAAAACGACGAGTCCCGCAAAGGTCATTTCCGCTTCATCCGCGAGGCTGACTTCCGGAGAGTCTAGTTTCTTATAGCAAAGTGCGATGGCGCGTTCACCTTGTTCTGCGAGGGATTCATATAGCCTATTCAATTGATCGCTTCCTTCTGCGAATGGTACTTTACTTTGAGCATCTGTTTGAATCCACTGGCACATCGCCTTACATTCATTGAAGGCTCCTTTGGTGAACATCATCAGTCCTTCCGGGGTATGAACGATGATACTCAATCTTCTCCTTTGAAAATCAAATGGCAACTCCGCTATTTTTTCATAGACATTTAATTTCTGACTGAACTGACTGACAATCGCATCATCAATTGGATTTCTGTAGCCTGACTGAAGAAATGCATTATTATATGCTATCTCATTACAAAAATCTGCTGGCATTCCATTCAAATCAATGATCCGATCAACACTGACTTTACCTTCCGTAATTGTCCCTGTCTTGTCTGTACAGATCAGGTTTACTTCTCCCAGATTCTGAATTGATTCAAGTTCTTTAACGACAACTTTCTTATCCAGCATTCTTCTGGCACCAGAGCTCATGGCAATGGTCGAAACAGCAGGCAACAATTCAGGGGCCATGCCAACCGCCAATGCCAGGGCAAATAATACTGCATCGATGAGCGGCTTGTGCTCGTAGAGATTTACCAAGAAGATCACCATGCCCAGAATCAGTGTGATCTTCATCAACATCAATCCGAAGTCTTTGAGTCCCTTGTCAAATGTAGTTTGCACCGTATGCATGGAATGCCGGATAATTGAGCCAAAGACTGAATCTTCACCTTTGTTGATCACTAGCGCCGTTGCACTGCCACTCGTGATACTGGTCCCTTCCCATAATACATTGGTTCTTTCGTTCAACGGAGTATCAGCAGGAAGAAGACCTGCAGACTTCAGAACAGGAAATGACTCCCCTGAGAGTGTTGATTCATTGGCCTGAAGACTATTGGCCTTGATGATCAGGCTGTCTGCTGCAATAATATCCCCGGCATGAAGAACCAATACATCGCCTTGCAGAAGTTCATTTAATTCTATTTCTGCTTCCTTCCCAGCCCTGATAACGCGACATTTTCTGGAAATGATCGCCCGAAGTTTTTTAACGATGCGATGGGCTCTGAATTCCTGAATATAACCTGCGGTCCCGGTCACCATGACTATGGTCAGAATAATCAACATCTCGGAGTGCTCGTTTAGAACTGCTGATAATATCACTGCTGCAATTAATAGCAGCATCAGTGGATTAGTAAACTGCTTCAGGTAGTTTCGAAATTCATAATAAATCTCCTGAAAGAAAGTACTCCTCTTGCCTTCTTTTGAAGATAATCCAATTATATCTTCGGACAGACCTTCCGGAGAGCTTTTCAACAATGCGTAAAACTCAGAGAGTTCCTTGTTCCAGAAAGCTTCAAGTGGTTTCTTATTCACAATACTAAATGAAACTATATAGATTATATCAACATTTATTACTCATACAGAAACTAACAAAATGACTTATTTATATCTAATAAGTATTCGAATTATAATTTCCGCCATTTGCTTCATGACTGACCATTGATAACCAGTCACGATAATCCTCGTCAAATTTATAAATATTAAACTTAATTAATTTTGATGATGGATACCTGTCCCAAATACAACTCACTGTTCCCACTTTAGAGAGAAAATCCATTATGTTGAATCAGGTTTTATTTAAACTAAAAAGTAAACAACACCATCTTATAAAAAGTTTGCCTTAAATAAGTGTAAAGTATAAGTCAAGGAATTATCTACATAATATTCAAAGATTTCTGATAATCTCCAAATTCTGATCAAATTTTACTTTAAAATCTTTATTATTTTTTTACTTGAACTTAAAGATAAAATAATTTAAAAACACCGTATCAATCTCATTTTACCAATACAAAAATTACAAATTTATTTTGTTATCAGATTTCATTCTCTACTGTTCATGATAATTCAAATCCTCATGAAAAGTCTCCTTGACATACCACAGCGAAGCCATGGCCAGCAAGATGCAACAAGTACCAACGATGAGTGCAGCGGTTACCGCGCCCTGATTGGGAAGTGCTGCATCCGGACCTGCAAATTGCGTCGTCAGATATTTAAATGAAAAAGTAATCGGTACCACGGCACCCCGGACAAAATTGGGCACCGTATTCGTTACCGTTGACCTGAGATTCGTACCAAATTGTTCTGCAGCATTCGTGACAAAAAGTGCCCAGAATCCCGTGGCCATACCGGCAAAGAATGACATCACTTTAAATGTCATAAACGAAATATCTCTGTAGTGCAGATAGATAATCATTAATACCAGTGAAAATAAGAGATAACTGAAAATCACTTTTTTTCTGTTTCTGAAATACTGACTTGCCAGGCCACACAACAGATCACCGGCACTCAGGCCAATATAACTGTAGGTTACACCCTGGCTGACCTGTTCCTGCGTCGTGACCCCTTCAAACTGGAAAAAATACCTGCTGAGGGCGACCAGCACACCGATAAAAAACCAGACCGGGAATCCGATAAAAATACAGGCCATGAATTTGGCAAATCGTTGACGAGCGTAGAACAGCATTAGAAAATTGCCCCTGCTGACCTTGCTGGTCAAGGTCTGCTCAAACATACCACTTTCAAAAGTGCCTGCCCTGAGCAGAAGCAGTACCAATCCCAGACAGCCACCGGTGATATAAGCGATATTCCAGTCAAAATTTTTTCCGATGACGGAAGCCACCACTGCACCCAGTGCACCAAAGGTGACAATGATCATGGTCCCAATACCTCTTTTGTCCTTGTGCATGGTCTCCGTGACCAGTGTTATCCCTGCGCCAAGTTCGCCGGCCAGCCCCAGTCCTGCAATAAAACGCCAGACCGCATAAGCTTCAAAGGAATGAACAAACGCGTTGGCAATGTTGGCAATTGAATAAAGAAGAATCGAACCAAATAATACGCTGACTCTGCCTCTCTTATCTCCCAGAATACCCCAAAATAATCCCCCCACCAGCATTCCGGTCATCTGATAGTTAAAGAGGCTGATTTCGTAGCTGTTGATCTTGTCTGCCGCAAATCCGAGGGCCGCAAAACTCTTATATTTTACAACATTGAAAAGGATCAGGTCAAAAATGTCTACGAAATAACCCAGAGAAGCCACCACAATCAACATCCACAGCTTTCGGTCCATAATTCTGTTTTAAAAAACGAAGATAAATGAATGTTCTTGATTATTTGATCCTGGCTCTGCCAGGGAAATTCTAATTTTGCACCATGAAAAAACATAATTTTTACGCCGGACCGGCTATTCTTCCACAGACCGTACTCGAACAGGCGGCAAAGTCAGTTCACAACTTTGCAGATATGGATCTGAGTATTCTTGAGATCTCGCATCGAAGCAAGCAATTTGAGGCGGTGATGGATGAAGCAGCAAGGCTTGTGCATGAACTAACGGGGCTGGGTGATGATTATGCCGTACTATTTTTATCAGGAGGTGCCAGTTCGCAGTTTTTTATGGTACCGATGAATCTTTGCCGAGATGGTGAAAAAATTTGTTATGTCAATACCGGAACCTGGGCCAGCGGAGCGATCAAGGAAGCGCGATTGTTTGGAAACGTTGAAGTATTGGCATCATCTGAGGATGACCATTTCAGGCATATCCCCAAAGGCTACTCTATTCCTTCTGATGCAGCGTACCTACATCTGACTAGCAATAATACGATCTATGGGTCACAATTTCATGCCTGGCCGGATTGTCCGGTTTCACTGGTTTGTGACATGTCATCTGATATTTTCAGCAGAAGGCTTGATTTCTCCAAATTTGACCTGATTTACGCAGGCGCACAAAAAAATATGGGACCCGCAGGCGTAACGCTGGTCATCGTCAAAAAGTCTCTTTTGGGGCGCAGCGGACGCAAACTTCCCACCATGCTGGATTACAGAACGCATGCGGATAAAGGCTCGATGTATAATACTCCGCCTGTCTTCTCCATTTATGTGTCGATGCTGACCATGAAGTGGATCGTCGAATGTGGCGGGCTTGAAGCCATTGAAAAAAGAAACGAAGACAAGGCCGGTATGCTTTATACAGAAATCGATCGCAACAGTTGTTTTACTGGCACTGTTCGGCCGGAGGACCGCTCCAGGATGAACGTTGTTTTTATTCCTGTTAAGTCGGAATTTGAAAAACCTTTTCTGGAATCCTGCCGTGCTGCGGGTTGTGTAGGTCTTGAAGGTCACCGTTCTGTTGGTGGTTTTAGGGCTTCTTTGTACAATGCCCTTGAACTATCCAGCGTTGAAGTTCTGGTTTCTGTTATGAAGGATTTTGAAGCAAAAAATGGGTAAAAGCCGAAGCTTTAAAGAACTTGATCAATTAAAGTTTGGCGAAATAACCATTCCCCTGGAGATTCATCACGAATGGCGTCAGTCAGCCAGGGTTAGTATCAGTAGAAATAAAGCGATTGTCAGGTTGCCAATATTGGTGGCCAATTCGACCCGAGAGCAACACCTGAGCTGGGCCAAAGACTGGATACTTAAAAAGCTGAGAAAAGATCACAATCTGCTGAATCATTTTCATCTTAAGGACTACCAGTCAGGCCAGCAGATAACGGTACGCAATACAGTATTCACGCTGGATGTCAAAGTTGCCGAAGGAAGAAGTTCAGCATCAGGGAAACGCATCGGTCGGACAATTTTTATCACGTTGCCTTCAGGACTTGATCCAACGCAGAAAAATAAGGTCTGCAGCCATATCATTCACAAGGTGATGTCCCGCACTTATCTGCATCATCTTCAGCGACGCGTCACTGAACTGAATGATTTGTATTTCAATATGGAAGTGAATGAAATTCGCCTGCGCAATAACACCAGCAACTGGGGATCGTGTTCCAGTAACAAAAATATAAGTATATCATCCCGTCTGTTACTTGCTCCGGATTTCGTCCTTGATTATATCATCATTCATGAACTGGCTCACCTGGTGCATCACAATCACTCCGCTCAATTTTGGGCACTTGTTGCCAGTGTGATGCCCGATTATATGAAGGCAGAAAACTGGATCAGTTCCCACGGAGGATCTATTAATTGGTAGAATTGTCTAAGCTTTAGAATTTGATATTTACTACTAATTATCAGTACTTTACACTTGTATTTATTTTAATATTTTTATTGATAGTGAAAAAATTTATGTTGGTTTTGCAACTTTTATTTGGCTCGCTTCTCTATTAATTATTATTCTAAACCAATGGAAAGTCTGATTCAAAAAGTCTTACAGAATGACCGGCAGGCCTGCCGCAAGCTGTATGACCAGTTCAGCAAGGCCATGTATAATATTTGTCTCCGGATGTTGAACTCCGAGGAGGAAGCACTTGATGCTTTACAAGATACATTTGTCCTAGCCTTCAAAAACCTTTCCAGACTGGATGAGCCGGCTGTGTTTCCGGCATGGATAAAAAAAATCTGTGTCAATGTCTGTTTGAAACAGATTAAAAGCAGAAAAAAAATGAACTGGAGCCCTCTGGATGAGGAGCCGGTGTTGATCAACCTCAACGATGAAGACGATATCGTTGATGAAGTAGAATATGCAGGCAAACTTGATGCAATCCTTGAAGCGGTCAGTCTCTTGCCGGATAAGTATCGTGTGGTTTTTACGCTTTTTGCAATTGAAGATTATTCCCACGATCAGATTTCTGAGATGCTGGGAATCCCGAACACCACATGCCGAAGTCAGTATATGAGAGCAAAACAAAAAGTAATTGACATTATCAAATCAAATTATCATTATGGCAGATCAAATGAAAAAATTTCTTCAGGATCACAGATCTGAACTGGATCATTCTGAATTGCCTGTCGATCTTTTTGATAAGGTTATGACAGGCACCCTACAAAAGAATACTAACTTGTCATCCTCGAGAAACAGGCAACTTCAATTCGTATGGCGCATAGCTGCATCCATAATGCTTCTTATTGTTGCGATTAAACTCCTCACAGTCACTGACAAGCATAATCAGCAATTCGCAAACACTAATCAACAAATCGAAATTACTCCAAAAAATGACGAACCATCATTGCCTGTAATGGCCAAGAGTATCCCAAATGAGATTACTGCCTTCAATCAAACAATTCAAAAACCTCTTAATGCTGCTAAAAAACACAGGAATTTAACAAAAAATATCATTTCTCGTTCTGCGTTCCGTTCATTTGAGGAAACAATTACTTCCTCCGAAATTCGCAACACGCAGATAACAGATGCAGAATCATCTGATGGTCACAATCAATTTTTTCCAAATGAAGAGAATAGCACAAATCAACAAGTCTATAGTGCTGCTACTGTTTTAAAGCCAGAAGTTGAATCACCGGTTGTGGCATCTACCAACGGGCCCGTCGTGACAGAAGTTTTCAAGAATACTGAAAATCAGTATTTAGGTCAGAAGGTAAAGAAAGGAATCTTTGCTTTTCTTTCCAAAAAATCAAGAAAATGGACTAATAATACACTCTCGATAGATCCAGTGGAGACGAACCAAAAGACTTATCTGGCTCTCAATTTTAATAACAAGAATCTTTCATTCAACAGATCACTAAAAATTTTTAACAATCAATAATTTTCTAAACAAAATCCATATGAAACAAATTCTATTACTATCATTTTTCGTTATCCAGTTGGGGCTATTTGCTCAGGTGACACCTCCTACCCCTCCGCCTCCAGCGCCTGCTGCACCCGCACCACCAGAAATGCCCGTAGTTAAAAAATCTGATGATCAGGACACTACCAGAATCAGGCTTAAAGACCGCGAGATTATCATTATTAATAAAAAGTCAACTTCTGAAAAAACAGAAAATGATGATGATGACGACGATGATGATGGTGATGATAAAGAAGATATGGAAGAACAACACGGCAATAAAGAGCATCATGCCATTCATAAGGAGAATACAAATCCTGCAAAAAAACAGCAAAAAGCGGCTGATGTTGATTTTTTAGATATTGACCTTGGTGTTAATATTCTGCGCGATCCAGCAAATATCAGTGCAATGGATGATCAATATGTAAATTTAAAATTTTGGTCCTGGAGTGCTACTTTTAATTTTTTGCCGACTAAAATTTATCTGGGTACCCGACATGTCCAGTTGATGACTTCTTTTGGATGGAGAATAGGACAGTACAAATTTGATAATCCGCTGGTCTTTACACCTAAAGAAAATTTGAATTATTCTGTAGATACAAATATCAACAAATCTTCACTTACAGTCCATCACCTGCAAATCCCGTTGATGCTCTATGTGCAATCAGGAAAAATAAAAGGACTTGGTAGGCTCGGGTTAGGATTTGGGGGATACGCTGGCGTCAATGTTCATGAAGAATCCAACGTAAAATATCAACATATTGACAGAAAAGTCGAAACCGAGGAGAGTTTTGGATTTGAGAGATACCGTTACGGACTAAGTGGACGTGTAGATGTTGGTCCTTTCAAACTTTTTGCCAACATGGATTTGAGCAATACCTGGAAAAGTAAGGAATTTAAAACACTTGAGTGTGGCCTCTGGTTTGATTTTTAACGAGAATATGTTATACTTTGTAAGCTTGATCTGAGCTCATTTTTCTTCATATATTAGTTAAAGACCGGATGTTGACTCCGGTTTTTTTTTAAATTTAAAGGCAATTTTACTTTTATCAAAGCCTCTACTTTACTTGAAGATAAATTGTCACCATTATCAATCTTTAAATTTTAATGAACAGGCTTACGGCTCAATGGATGATACCGGTTCAGGCTCTCCCTGATGTATTGTAGATCGAGATGAGTATAAATTTCAGTAGTGGTGATGGATTCATGTCCCAACATTTCCTGAACCATTCGAAGACTTGCACCACCTTCAACCAGATGTGTGGCAAAAGAATGTCTAAAAGTATGTGGACTGATTGATTTATGGATTCCTGCTTTTGCAGCGTATTCTTTCACCAGATTAAACACACTGATTCTGGAAAGCTTTTTTCCAAATCGGTTGAGAAATAGATAATCCTCATGGCCTTTTTGCCTGGGCAACCTGACTCTGTAATGATGAACATAATGATATACCTGGGCAAAAGCCATTTCACCTATTGGAACAATTCTTTCCTTTCTCCCTTTGCCAACAACCCGCAGGAAGTGATGTTCTTCAATCAAACTGTTTAGTCTGAGTTCTACCAGCTCACTAACCCTTAATCCGCTTGAATACAATGTCTCCAGTATCGCCTTATCGCGATGACCTCTGTCAGTACTTAAGTCGATCTTGTCCAGTACACATTCTATCTCTTCTATTGTCAACACGTCCGGCAGGTAACTACCCAGCTTTGGTGACTCCAGCAGTTCAGTCGGATCGTCTTCCATTAATTCTTCAATCATCAGATATTTATAAAATGCCCTGATCCCTGAAATAATTCTTGCTTGAGAGCGGGCATCGATTCCTACGGCATGTAGTCGGGCAATGAAGTCTCTCATTTCCTGCAGCGTTACTTTCAATGGTCCGACAGGCTCTTCCAGTTGCTGGCAATAATCTGCCAGCTTGCTAACATCTCTTCCGTAAGCAGCTATGGAATGCTCACTCAGTGACCGCTCAAGGCGGAGATAAGAGGTGAACCCTCTGTTAGAAGACATCCAGTCCATGCGGCAAATATAACATATTATAGTTTTATATAATATGATTATTGGCCTTTGATTCTTACATTTGCCTTTACTCTAATCATCCATATGTTTACACGGGAAGAAGCACAATTACTTGACTCCAAAGATCCATTGGCATTATTGCGAAACCAGTTCAGGTTGCCTACTGATTCTGATGGTGCACCGTTGCTCTATTTTTGCGGTAATTCGCTGGGTCTTCAGCCGGTAAAGGCAGAAGAATACGTTTTGCGTGAAATGAGGGACTGGGCCAGGCACGGAGTTGAGGGTCATCTTCACGCCCATTTTCCCTGGGTTCGCTACCATGAATTTCTTACTGAGCCAATGGCTCAGGTAGTGGGTGCACTTCCGCACGAGGTCATTGTGATGAATACGCTAAGTGTTAACCTACACCTCATGATGGTTAGCTTTTTTAGACCTACCAAATTGCGTCATAAGATATTGATTGAATACAGTGCTTTCCCATCCGACCGTTATGCCGTTGAATCACAAATACGATACCATGGCTTTAATCCGGATGATAGTCTTATCGTGCTTGAACCGGACAAAGCTGGAGAGTATGTATCTTCTGAAGCGATAGAAGAAATTTTCACCCAGCATGGTGAGGAGATTGCACTGGTGCTGATTGGCTCCGTAAATTACTACACTGGTCAGGCATATCCTTTAAAGCAAATTACCACGCTCGCTAGAAAATATGGTTGCAATGTTGGTTTTGACCTTGCACACGGTGCAGGAAATTTAAAACTAAACCTTCATGAAATCGCTCCTGATTTTGCTGTCTGGTGCAGTTACAAGTATCTGAATTCTGGTCCAGGTTCTTTATCAGGCTGTTTTATACATGAACAACACGCTGACAATTTCAATTTGCCGAGGTTTATCGGATGGTGGGCACATGACAAAATCAACCGGTTCAAAATGTCACCAAATTTAAAACTTATGCGCGGAGCTGAAGGTTGGCAACTGAGCAATCCCCCAATTTTGCCGATGGCATGCATGATGGCATCGCTTGAAATTTTCGAGCAGGCAGGCATGGATGCCTTATACGAGAAGTCTGGTCAACTGACCGGTATGTTGATTCAGCTTCTTGATTCCATTGACAATCCATCGATCAATATTCTATCACCCGTCAATCGTGATGAACGGGGTGCACAAGTATCCATTCAGGTCACCAATGCTGACCGCAGTATCTATGATAAAATCTCCTCATCAGGAATAATTGCCGACTGGAGAGAACCAGATGTAATCCGGGTAGCTCCGGTTCCATTATACAATACTTTTGAAGAAGTTTATAACTTTTATGATACCCTAAAACAAATATTAACATCGTATGAATAGACTTTCAGATAATCAAGTATTTGTAGTTGGCTCAGGGCTTGTTGGATCAGTACTGGCATTGAGGTTAATCCAGCGCGGCTTTCATGTTGAAGTTATCGAATCACGTGAAGACATGCGGACACATCCGATGTCAGCTGGTAGATCCATCAATCTTGCCTTATCACACCGGGGGATTGCTGCACTTGAGCGCGTTGGACTTGCCAATGACATTTTGAAACATGCAGTACAAATGAGTGGCAGAATGATTCACGGACTTGACGGTTCGCTGCAACTGCAACCTTATAGCTTTAGATCTGGCGAGCATATTAATTCTATTTCTCGTCGAACACTCAACGTTATGCTAATGAGTGCTTTTGAAAAGCTTGGTGGAAAAATTAATTTTAGTACGCGACTAACCAATTTTGATCCATCAAAACGAAGATTTACATTCCTTGATTCAACCATGAAGGAACAGTTAAAAGAGAATGTAATAGTCATTGCTACGGACGGTGCGAATTCTGCAGCCCGTAAATCCATGCTTGATCACAGTGCATCGCTGCGGATGAACTATGCTCAGAAATTTCAGCCCTATGGATATAAGGAATTGACAATTCCTCCGGGTGCTGCAGGAGAATTTCTTGTGGAGCGGAATGCGCTTCATATCTGGCCCAGAGGCCATTTTATGATGATTGCATTGCCCAACCCCGATGCCACCTTTACGGTTACATTATTCCTTCCATTTAAGGGTCCTGATTCATTCGAAAATCTGACAGACCCTCATCAAGTTGAGTTGTTTTTTAAAAAATATTTCCCGGATGCCGTGCCGTTAATCACGGACCTGAAAACTGAGTTTTTTCAGAATCCGACCGGGCATCTTAATTCAGTTAAATGCAGTCCCTGGCATTATCAGGACCAGTTATTGCTGATGGGTGATGCCGCACATGCCATCATTCCATTTTACGGACAAGGCATGAATTGCGGATTTGAAGACGTTGTTGTATTTGATAACCTGATTGACAAAATTCAAAATGTTGAAGATTTATTCGCAGAATTTGAAAAACAGAGAAAAATAAATGCAGACGCTATTTCAGATCTGGCAGAGGATAATTTCGAAGAAATGCGAGATAAGGTTGCCGATCCGGTATTCCAAAGGAAAAGAAAACTTGAAGGTATGCTGGAAGAAAAATATCCTGAATATTACAGCAAGTACGCCATGGTTACTTTCAGGCCTGACATCAGTTACTACGATGCCATGGTCCGAGGACGCAGGCAGGATGATTTTCTGATCAGTTATTGCAGCAATAAATTGGATTTCAGCAGTGCCGAATTAGATGATGTATTTCACAGCTTACAGTCTTTGTAACTGTCTCTGCTTTTTATTGCAAGCTATCCTTGACCGAAAGAGATCATGTAAATTAAAGGAAAATAGTATCGTTGCCAATAGGCCTGTTCTATGATCCTTTTATGGATTAAATTTTTTGCTGATTTCCTTGGGAACTGCATCCTTATGTACCATTACAGACATGGTCTTGTTTCTGAAATATGCTTTGCTGGCATACAGATATCCGCCGGTCTTTTTATTTACATCTGTACCCCAGGAGTTTTTTACCAGATAATATTCTGTTCCATTTTGATCTTTGACAAGTCCTACAATATGCATTCCGTGATCATCTGTTGTAGAAAGGTTATCAAACCCTGTTTGTCTTTCTTCCTGTGAAACATATTTTTCATTACCAGGTCTTTTCCAGAGGCTGTCCCGGTCCGCTTCATCCATATCTTCGTATGCCTGAACCGGATTGAGTGCCAACCCGTTTTTGGCGCTGAATGTTTTTTCACTTACATCAGTAGACCAAAGCACTGTAAACCCGTTTTTAACAGCATTATCTACTACTGATATCATTTCATCAACAGGCAAATTCATAAACTGTCCCTGGGACCAGTTATCTGACATCTCCAGTATAAAAGGTTTGTAAAAAGGATGATGACTAAATGAAGTTAAGGCAATATAGTTAGAAGGATAAATTCCCAAATCCTGTGCAAATGATTTTGGATTATAATTCTTGCCGCCATATTGAAAGTTAGACGGAGGTGTACCAAAATACCCGTCAAGTGCACCCATATAAACAGACCGCCATCTTGGACTTAGTCGGCCATCCGGCACCTTAATCATGGCGTCACAGATTGCCTTAAGCACAGATTCTATCTCCCCATGAATGGGTTTGTCCTGTCCCTGTGGAAAGCCTGAGTAGACAGATTGAGGAACGATTCCATATTCACCAATGATATTTAAAACGTCGTGGTTTTCGGCTCCTTGTCCAAAGCTTGTTGCTCCCTGCCGATGAATATAATTTTCTGCTTTCTGGATATAACCCGCACGCGCAATGAACATTTCACTGAGGTCATATTCGCCCTTTCCCATCCTGAGCAATTCTGATTCAAGAAAAGAATGTGTTGAAAAAATCCAGCACGTGCCACTTTTATATTGATTTTTTACAGGGGTTTTCTGATTGATTTTAATTGGGGTAAAGTGATATCCGTTAATGTCAGTATTCATATCCTGTGCATTAGAACACAGACTCCAGATGAGCATGACAAGAATGCAATAATTTTTCATTATATTTTTTTGTAAAGATAACAGGAGATTAATAACTAGTAGAGTCGTAGAATTTTTTTATAGAAAAGGGATTTGGTTAGTTATACCAAATCCCTTTTATAAGAAGCTTTATGATAGATTAGAATATAAGTCTTATACCCATTTGTGCTGTCCACACATCTGATAAAGTAGCTCTGTTGATATAGGTATCCTTAATCAGGCCGATAACACCATTGGTGGTCTGAGTGGCCAGTGTAAATTCCGGGACACCATTCTTTACTGTCTTGTAAGTAAGTGGTCTGTCTGTGACCAATACCTGGCCAACTCCCCAGTTTTTGTTCACCAGGTTACCTACATTAAATATATCGCCTCTAAGTTGCAGGGTATTTTTTCTTTTACCTGTCTTAATGTAGAATTCCTGGATAACGGAAAAGTCGAAATTATGCAGGAATGGTAACAACAATGCATTCCGGTCGGCATATTGCCCTCTATGGTTATTCAGGAATGAATTGTTGCTGATATAATTTTCGTAAGCAGCTGCCTGTTCTTCAGGTGTAAAAGTAGTCTTGCTGCCATCTTTTTGCGTTACTGTCAGGGACTGGAAGGTAATATCTGATCCTTTGTTGGGTATATAGATGAGGTCATTATTGGTAATATTGTCCCCGTTCATGTCGCCGGCATATACAAGTGAGTAGCGGGCGCTTTTTGATCCTGTATAGCCTAGCATGACCTGCGTCGCACCGCCCATCTTTCCTCCGTATTCCAGTCTGTATCCGAGATACCCAATGATGCGATGAGGAATATCGAAATCCGAGTAAGCCAAAGGCGGGTTGTTATTACCATTGACTGTACGCAATGCCGTGTATGATCCAGAAGCAATCGATCCTGCACTCATAAGATCCTTGGCAACCGATCTCGTATACGCTACCATACCATTGAATCCACGCTGTGCCGGATATTCAAGTTTAATAACGGCCGCTTTATAAAATCCTTTGTTCGTTGTGGTCATTACAGCTGCCATACTGACATTGTCGTTGATACGGCTGGCATTGGCTGCCTGAGCTGATGCTACGTAAGATGCAGGAAAACGATTGCGATTATCCGGACCTGCAAACTTTGCAGTATCACCCGTAAATGGTTCTGCATTCGCATTAAAATATTGAACCGCATTGATGTTGTGATTATATAATAATTCAACACTTCCGATCAGGCCGTAACCAATCTTGTGATCGACAGACAAACTCGTTTTCCATACCTGAGGGAATCGGTAATTACCATCCGTAGCGGCAATATCAAATGTAGATGGTAACGTTGGTGTAGCCGGTGTAAACTGTGAAGCATTCGGGCTAAAAATATACTTGGTTGTATTCTGAACATCAATGAATCCGGTTAGAATTCCATTATTACCAACCTGATTAGATACCCATACATAAGGAGGTCTTCCGGTGAAGATACCCGTTCCACCTCTCACCTGGGTTTTGTTATGACCATTGACATTCCAGTTAAATCCAAGTCTTGGTTCCCATAGAACACTCGGCTTTGGCAGATTGCCTGTATTTATTTTGTAAGTCTTGCTGCCATCCTGGTCACTGTAAGTTTGCTCCGAAATGACCTTATTTTCCAAAGCAGTATTGCCAAAAGCAATTACTGATGCGCGCAGGCCAAGTGAAAATCTGAAATTATCATTTAACTGAATATCATCTTGTCCGTATAAATCAATTCTATTGACTTTGAGGACCTGTAAAGGTGCTGCTCCGCCTTCAAGGGCTGAATAACGATACTGGAATCGGTTAATTTTAACCGGTGAAGTATCTCCCGTCCCATTGGCTGCAGCATAAAAATCTGCGAGTGAATTGAAAATATACACCGCATTGCTGCCTGGAAAGAACAGGTTATTGGACTTATAATTTTCATAATGAACGCCAACTAAAAAGTTGTTTTTACCTCTGGAAAAACTCAAATTATCCGTTAGGTGAATTGTACGGTAGTCTAATTTGTTGTCTGGTGTAAACGGGTCGAAACCGGCTGAAATGTATGTTTTGCCATCTTTCAAAATATCAATGGTTGGAAACAAAGAGCCTTTGTACTGACGGTCTTCATTCTGAAAATCATATCCTGCAATAAAATTATTAAAGAGTTTATTGCCTAGATTTGAATTGAGTTCTCCTACGATTGAACGCGTATTATCCCCAATCAGGTAACCACTGTTTTGATAACTCATGGCATCTACGGAAGTCCTTCTGTTACCGGCGCCAAGAGAGTTGCTGTTGGATATGAGCTGATCAGCAGTTGAATTATGGTGCGTATAACGCAAGGTCAGCTTGTGATCCGTATTGACATTGTAATCAAGTCTGGCCAGAAACTTATCTGATTTGGTTTCATTATTGTATGCTTCATAAGGGCCTGTTGCGTAATTATACTTATTCTGTAAAAAGTCGCGAAGCGAATCGAGGTCGTTTTTCAAAACCCTTGTTTTGGTACCGCTATTCGAAGAACCGTCAGCAACGTAGGTGGTCGCAGGCTCTGTTCTTCTGACAATTTCGCCATTCAGAAAAAGAAAAAGCTTGTTCTTAATGATGGGTGCGCCTATCCGCGCCCCGATGACTTTCTCATCGTATTTAGGAACGGTAATGGTTGTGGTTTTCGCTTCAGTACCTTGAAAATTATTATTTCTGAAATTATAATATACTGACCCTTCAACGTTGTTGGTACCTGAGCGGGTTACCGCATTAATACCTGAGCCGACAAAACCCGACTGTCTGACATCAAAAGGAGCAACATTGACTTGCAATTGCTCGATGGCATCAAGTGAAATAGCCGTTGAATTGGTTCTTCCTCCTGCCTGTGCTTCTGTACCGAGACCAAAACCATTGTTAAAAACGGAACCGTCAATGGTAAAGTTATTCAATCTGCTGTCCTGGGCTCCAAATGAACTTCCGTTACCGTGGGGATCATATTTTGTTACACCAGTAATTGATCGTGAGCTGATTGCTGGCAGCGCACTGATCGTACTGTTATTAAAACTAGTGGATGCACCGGTTCTGCTACTACTGAAAATAGCATTCTTCGAGTCAGTAATCACCACTTCATCCAGGGCAATATCTGCCTCCTTCAGCTCAATGTTAACGACTGTCGCCGTACCAAGCGAAGCATAAATGTTGTCCTTTACGGACTCTGCCATTCCAATCAGGTTGGCTGTGACCTTGTATGGACCACCAACCCGGAGGCCCTGCATAGCAAAGCGACCACTTTCATTGGTAACCGTTCCATAGATTGTTCCTGAGGGGAGATGCTCTGCTTTAACGACCGCCCCAATCATAGGTTGGCCCTGGGCATCACGAACAACACCTGTCATTTGGGATGTCGTAACACCTTGTGAATGAGCAACATAAACACTCAAAACACCCAGCAGAGCAAAGGCAATTTGTCTGAGAAAGTAAAAAGATTTTATCATAAGGTTTGGTTTAATTTCGTATTGGTTTGTTTTAACAAAGGTAAGGAATGCGATATTTATGAATTATTTTCATATATAAATTAATTATTAATATCTCTCCCATTACAGGTTTGGCAACCGACACAAAGAAAATTTAATTCTGCAGCTAGAAATATGCCTTTTGGGTTTCGTTGCCACTCAAATTGGACTATTGGGATAAATCCAACATTTAGATTAATATAAAAGGTAATTTATAATGTTCTGAGTGATTTGCCATTTTAAAAAGTACTCTGAGTTAACAATAAAATATTCAGCGAGACAGCATTTAATTTAACAAATCGTTTTATTATTACCGACCTTTTCACACAGAAAAGAAATTAAAGGTTTTGTATTTACAAAATAATATTTTTAAAATTAAACATTTTTTAAAACATTAAATTAAAAATTTTAAATAAAACGATCAATTCTAAATTATGAGCAATCAAAATGCAGGTTCAAGTAAGTTCAGCAACATTTTTGCCGGAGCTATTATTCTTATTGCGCTGATTACAGGCATATTGGTCTATAAGTTCATTCTGGGTGATTCCAGTCACTTTGAAGGTGGGGACAATACCAAGCATCCCATCAGCGGAGATTACCTTGGAATGATGTATAAAGGAGGTCCTTTGGTACCCATACTTATGGCCGCTTTCATCATTGTACTGGCTACGATCCTCGAACGTTTTTTTACCCTTAGCGTTGCCAGTGGCAAAGGTTCAATTCCAACCTTTGTTCAAAAAATTAACAGTCTTCTCAACAACAATCAGGTTGATTCTGCCATCGCAGAATGCGATAAGCAAAAGGGCTCTGTTGCGAACGTGATCCGCGAAGGATTGAATAAATACAAAGAGATGTCTGTCAAGGCTGGCCTTGACAAGGATCAAAAGGTAATTGCTATTCAGAAAGAAATTGAAGAGGCAACCAGTCTCGAGCTGCCGATGCTTGAAAAGAACCTGGTTATCCTGGCAACAATCTCATCAGTAGCTACACTGCTCGGACTTCTGGGTACAGTATTCGGAATGATCCGTGCCTTTTCTGCCATTGCAACAGCGGGAGCACCCGATGCAGTAGCACTTTCTACCGGTATTTCCGAAGCATTGATTAATACGGCATTGGGTATTTCGACATCTGCTACAGCCATTATTTTTTACAACTACTTTACAACCAAAATTGATGGCTTGACCTATGGCATCGACGAGGCTGGCTTCAGCATTTCCCAAACTTTTGCGGCAAAGCACTAATATTATTTCAACCGTTACTCAATAAATAAATTAGTATGCCTAAAGTCAAAATACCGCGCAAGAGTACGGCTATCGATATGACCGCGATGTGTGACGTGGCATTCCTTCTGCTCACTTTCTTTATTCTGACGACAAAGTTTCGGGCAGCTGAAGTGGTTCAGATCGACATACCCTCCTCTACAGCACAGATTCCCATACCGGACAAGGACATTATGATGTTTAATATCGCACCGGACGGACGGATGTTTTTTGGACTGGACGACCAGAACACAAGGCTGAAATTACTGGACCGCCTGATTGAAAAATATGGCATTCAGCTTGATGCCAAGCAGCGTGATGCTTTCAGGACACTTGAATTGTGGGGAATGGATATTCGAACGCTTCCACAATTCCTGAGCAAGGAATCCAACGAAAGGGCCCAGATTCTACAACCGGGCCTGAAGATAGACACGACAGGTGGTGCCCAAATTGAAGATCTTATCCTGTTTTCAAGACAGGAGAATAATAATCTCAGGATTGCCATCAAATGTGATAAAACTACCGAATATAAGGCGTTTGACAAGTTGATCGAAGCATTGCAAAATCGCAAGGTTAATAAGTTCAATCTGATCACATCCGCCAGAACCGCAAAAGAATAGTTCTGTCTTCATTAACTCATTAACAGCAAAAAATAATAAGATATGGCTGAAATGAATGTCCCCGCAGGCGGCGGTGGTAAAAAAGGTCATAAAAAAGCACGATCGAAAAAGATGTCTACAAGGGTTGACCTCACGGCAATGGTAGACCTTGGATTTCTTCTGATTACTTTTTTTATGCTGGCTACAACTTTCAATAAACCCAAAACAATGGAAGTCAACAAGCCAGCCAAGGAGGATGACAAAAAAGAAGAAGAACCGCCAATCAAAATGTCTAAAACCCTCAGCTTAATGCTTACTTCGAGGGATAATGTCGTATATTTTGTTTCTCCTGATGATATAGACGCCAACACCCAGATTGCAATGGATAGCGTTGATTATAGCTCAAGCGGCCTGAGAAAGGTTATTCAGCGCAGGCAATCCGAAGTCAAAGCCCAGTGGGGTAATCAGGATGACCTGTTTATTATGATTAAACCGCTTCCAAAATCCAAATACAAGAACATTGTGGATGTTCTCGATGAAATGAATATCAACAGTGTCAAAAGATACGCAATCTTGCCACCGAATGACCCCATTGATTCAGTGATTGCACTGAAAATCGGAGAAGTGAGAAAATAATTGACAAAACGTGTGATTTAATAAATCAAAATATCGTTAAAGAAAATATGCAAAACAGTGGCATTTTAAAATATCTCATGGACGATATCGTCTTCAGAGGCCGGAACCAGAGTTATGGGGCCTATCTTCTCAGAAGGTTATACGACAAAAACATGAGCCGAGCCATCATCATCGGTAGCATTCTCTTTCTCCTGATGGTGAGTATGCCGATGATCATGAAAGCGGTGAAAGGTCTAATCCCTAAAAACGATGAACTTGTACTCAAGGAGGTTACTTTAACTGAACCTCCACCAATTGATCCCAATAAACCACCTCCACCACCACCTCCAAAAGTGGATCCTCCGCCTATAAAAGACCAGATCAAATTCGTTCCGCCCAAAGTTAAAAAAGACGAGGAGGTCAAAGAAGAAGAACCACCGCCGCCAACAATTGAAGAAATTAAGGATAAGGAGATCGCCACAGAGACGCGAAAGGGTGAAGAAGGTGGTGTTGACGCATCACTTGTTGAACCTGCTCCTCCTCCGGTTGTCGAAGAAAAAAAGGAAGAAGAGGTTTTCAAGTATGTTGAACAGATGCCTGAGTTTCCGGATGGTCAGAAAGCAATGTACGACTATATCAAATCGAATCTTAAATATCCGGCCATTGCGCGTGAAAATGATATTCAAGGTACCGTTGTTGTACAATTTGTCGTCACCAAGGATGGGGATATAACAAGAGTATCTGTTGCCAGAGGTATTGGTGGCGGCTGCGATGAAGAAGCTGTCAGAGTCGTTCGAAGTATGCCAAACTGGAAACCCGGAAAACACAACGGAAAAGCAGTACCGGTAAACTTTACGCTACCCATTAAATTTAAATTAGAAGGTTGACTTTCTACA
>JAIBCI010000033.1 GCA_019694255.1 Saprospiraceae bacterium | reverse complement strand
GATCTAATCTATATACAGCTTGATTCTTTAAATAATCTTCTGCAAGAAGCAAGTCAACTACAAAAGGAAAAAATTCGATCAGCAGCTGCGTCTTATCAGAAAAAAAATTGGAATTCAACAAACATTGAATGTTCTGTTGGACAAGCCCTAAGTTATAGAGAAAATTCGACCGACAGCATCAATTTGATTTCAAAGACCATTTCAGCTTGGGTTGCCGGCTGCATTGGGATCGGAAGAAAAACATTGATAACCTCAATGATTCGATTTACTTCTGCAAAAACTTTTGAAAACAAAAACTCCAAAATATTCAGCGGTGGCGTCAATTTTAGGTATGGAAGCCATCGCTTTAATTACTTTACGGAATTTTTTATTTCAGATCTTAATTCCACTGAAACAACAAAATTAACCCGTAACGGAATTAATACTATATCCAGATTTAATTCCAGTATAGGAGGCGAATGGAAAATCACGCGCAATGTGGTCCTTGCCTATGGCATACGACTAAACTTTGATCCGGATTTTAAACTTATCCGAATTATACCCTCAGCCGGAATTTCATGCCTAATGGGTACCTTCCTTTGATTAATTAAAAAATGCCTTAATAGCCCTTTTATATACGCTTAAATACAAATAATCATATCAAACAAATAAAATTAAAATAAATGAAGAATAATTATACTCTTTACGTCCTATTTGAAATTTTCATAAATAAAATAAGTTCGATTACAAGCCCTGTACATTTCTTAAGATCACCATTCATCCAGGTAAATTTAGTCAAACGAACCTTGATTTTTATGTGCCTACATAACCTCTGCCAGGGGCAATTGGGATACCATGTAACTGTACTTTCAAAATCAATAACCTTACAACGTGATTGCAAGTGCTTTGGAATAAGCGATGACAATATTATTGTAAATAATATGGAGCTATACTTAAATTACTACCAGTATACTAAACAAGGGGCTGGTAGGATTCGACAAGGTGACAATGAACTTAAGCATACTTCCCAAACACCATTATTTAAATTTACAAATAACATATTTAACAAGAAATATATACTAAATCAGACGGAAATAATTAATAGTGATTCATATAAATTTGAGAATGGGCATAGTTTTAGGCAATCCGAAATAAAAAGTCTTTCATTTATTATTGGCGCTGACATTGATTTTAGATGTGGCCTTAGATTGACAAGTTACAATCTTGAATGCTCAGAGTGCGGCAGTGGCAAAAACGCATACCAGGTTTCTATGGGTAACATGAATTACTTAAACAAAATCGAAAAACTAAAACCTGGAGAAACGACAACCATTCCCATTGAATTAGCCTATAAACCACAAGGTAAACCTAACTTTGAAGACGGCAAATTAAGTTTATTGTTTTGGATTCAAGTATCCTGCGTTGATCTATCCCAACATTGTGAAACAGCCCAGACCGTAAAACCACTATCCGGAGATAGCCTCTTGTATAATGGGAATACAAATTCTACAACACTCTATAATGCCAGATTCAACTACTATCCAGAGAGGGGTGGCCTGTCCTCGGATATTATTAGCAATCAAACTGGTCGTGAAAAAATATTATTGTACAGACATAATAGAAACAGACTTACGCTCTTGCTAAAGACTGCTCAAAATCAAAATGTATTTGTTTTGTCTGATTGCGAGCAGCCCATCTTCAAATATAAAGTCAGTCCGAATAATAGAACTTCCAAAACGTTACCTGCTGGCAACTACTACCTCGTCATTGACAGTGAAAAATCCAACGAAGGTGGATTTTCGCTATTGGTTAAATCGGAATAAAGAACGCCCATTAAAAAACTTGTCCAACAAAGTTTTATCAATCCATAATAAGTAGAAACATGACATCCAAATTATTTTCAATGAAAAAAAAACTCACAATAGCAAGTCGGCACAAATTGCTTAATTTAAGTTTACTTTTTATTGCTATTTTGTTATACAGCCATCGGTCGTATAGCCAACCATTCACCTTTGAACCCAATATTGGGCAATTCAGGCATGCTTCAACCAACATGACATGTGCAAAAGCGCAAATCATTGAAGGCAAGATTACAAGCACCCGAGTCACAACAACGGATAATCAGCTCCTGATAAATTTTGAAGTACGCAATATCAACCAAGCACCGTTAAGTTATCGTGGTAAAATATTATTTGACACAGCAAGAGCAATCTGCCCAAACTTGCCCAGACCTTTTATTGATGATTCTTTAGGTTTAGCAAGTTTTTCATCAGGGCAAACAACAGTTCGATCCTCCAAATTCATCAAAATTCCGGTTTGCTCTTCTACAAATTATTATATCTATCTTATACCCGATGATATACGATTGGATGTCCAATATGCCGGTCCGTTTAGAATTACAAATCTATCACGCTTAATTGTTAATCCTATTTTCAACACATCGATCACGCCGCTAAGACAAAAGTTGTCACTAAACGTTGAAACCTGCGATGATTGGTTAAGTTTTGTATCCCAACCCAATGACCGGACCAAACTAATTAATTGGGTTACAATGAAAACAGGCCGCGGGAATGGTATTACAAGCACTAAACTCAGCGAACCCATTTCAGGAGTAATACTTGCCAATATGTCCTCTAGCCCTAGACAGGCAGTTTTGTGGGTTAAATCTGAAGCAAGTACAAATTTTTTCAGAATGAATATTACCCAACAAGCAAGTAAGTTTAATTGCAACTCAGCTAAAAGCATACGGCAAGGAAAAACAACCGGAAGCACCCTTTCTGGTAATAATTTATCAAACTATTATGCCATTGACCCCGCCATCAATCTTCAACCAACTGATCCGATAAAAGATCTGCTGACCAATAATAATGAACTTAACTCTAATGAAAAATTCTACAAATACAATCATCCGGGTGGCATATTGGAATTTTCATTGCGCAATTCGAATGATCATGTTGCTCTTTTATTCAAAGAATGTGCACAAGACAAAGTAATCAATGGAACAATGAATAATAAAGCCGGACGACTGATTTTACCGGCCGGGCTTTACTATATTGTCATTGATGGAAAGCCCGAAGCAGGCGGAAATTTTGAACTTATTGTTAACTCTAAATAAACATGTATTATGAAAAGTACTTATTTCCTAATATGGATACTATTACCACTCACTTTAATTCACACTTATTTAATTTCTCAACCCTATCTTATTGTAGCGCCGAGGGCCAACCAATTTATTTCTGCTACAGGTGATATGCTGTGCAATGCTGCTGGACCCATTGAGGCCAGAATTACAGCAGTAGTTCAAACTTCAATATCAAGCAAGGAAGTTTCCATAACTTTTGAAGTAAGGCGAACAGATGGCAACCCATTTACAAGAGGTGGTAGTATTGCAATTGATTCTAGACAAATAAGTGCCTGTCCAGGTTCTGTACCTCCGCCAACCACAGGAAGAATTGGCTTTAGTACTATACCCATCGGAGCTAGAACAATTAGCTGTATTGCAAAATGTATCATCAAGCCTTGTGGGCCTAACGGGAATGATTTACTTTGTGATCATTGTGCAGGTCAAGATGCATTATTTAAGGCCTATGTTTATTTTATTCCAGCTGAATTAAATTCTCCAAAAGCTTACGCAGGGCCTTTCTTAATAAGAAATACCTCAACATTAAGTGCATTTCCTCAACCAAATCTTGCCTTCAGTCCTTTAGGAGATACCACCAGTCTTATGGCTGTTTCCTGTCAGGAATGGCAAATTGAATCACCGGTTAACTGGATCAAATTTAACGGTTCCAGAAGTCTCAGTGGACAAGGTAATCATTCCACTATTCCAGGTGCGGGTGAAAGAATCCCTATTCAAATAAATCCAAATATTACTAAATTGAACCGCTCCGCAATTTTAAGGCTTTCCAATGGTATCTCTACTCAGAATATCACGATTCAGCAAGATAAATCCAAATTTAACTGTACTGCGGCATCCTCTATACCCTCTGGAATAAACAATTATACACTATCTTCCGGAAAAAATAATGCAAATGCTTATGCTGCGATTGATCCAACTACTGCAGCACAATTAGATAGAATAATTCCCGGTCTAGAATCCCAAAAACTAAATGGCAATGAGAAAATATTTAAGTATAATCACCGCGGTGGTGACTTCAATTTAACGCTATCCAATAGTTCAGAAACAATTGTCGCCCTGGTTCTAAAAACCTGTGACCAAAGCAGTGTTGTTACTGGTAGAATTGGAAATGGCATAATCAATAATAAATTAATAACCGGCACATACTATATTGTTATTGATGCAAAAACTGATGCACCAAATCGATTTAGCTTAAAAGTAAGCTCAAACTAGTAAATACTAATAATAATTTTCATACATTATTTCACCTTATAATCAAACCTATACGAAACAAAATCAAATGCAAAAAGTACCGGCAATATTCTATATAGTAATTTGCATTATTCAATAAATTGTGTTTACGACAAAAACCCCAATATGTTAAAATTGAAATTTTTTATTCTAAATACATTCATGATAGTACTCAACAACTCCATGGATTACACACTTTATGCACAAGTCATTAGAGAAGGTAAATACATGCTTCAACCACTTGGATCCAGCAAATATCTTGATGTCAGTGGTTCATGCGAAAATCAAAATGGCTGCAAAGTACAACTCTATAGTATTGGCAGGTCTGCCAAAAACAACACATTTTTAATCAAAAAGTCTGAGTTTGGCAAGACTTTTAAAAAGGACTATTACAACATTGTATGTAATTCAACTAACAAAGTAATTGATGCTGATCGAAATAATCTAGGACGTGAAGGCTGCAAAATACAGGTATGGGACCTGCAAGGCCTTCCGCTATTGGGCGAAATTTTTTCTGGACACCAGGACTTCAGATTTGAAAGAGTTGCTACAAACCAGTATAGAATCATCATTGTAGCACCTTCTGCCAATTCCAAACTAATGGGGATTCCCAGAAATCTGTCCAACAGAAATAATACTCCGGTTGGCCTTTACTCTTCAGGCAGTGCAGTCACGGTTTGGGTACTTACCCAGATTCCGTAACTTGTCTAAATAAAAGTACTCCATAAAACTGGATTGTCGCTGTTGAAATCAGAAATTGAGCCTTCCACAACGGGTAAATATTTTGAAGTCAGCAATAAAAGTTCCAACAGTATCACCAGACTTTTGCAATTCAAATAGCAAATTTTCAACAGGATCTATATCATTATGCCGAATGAAATTTCTCACTGCAGACCAAGTCCTGAGATAGCCGAGCAGATCTTCAAGCGCCCATTTCAGTTTAAAATTATAAGGCGGCAACTGTATTTCCTCAAACGGAAAATTTAGCGATTGATAATTGTTCTCAATATGTCTTCTTTCATCATCCCAGTATTCATAGATCTTATGAAAATAAAATGTATGGAGTATCGGATCGATAAAGTTGTGAAAAACAGGTACACCATATCCCGCGAGACAGATGATTGCACCTTTGGATGCCACTCGCGTGACTTCATCATAGAACAAGCGAAGATCAAACCAGTGCGCTGCTTGTGCAGCGAAAATCAAATCAATTGACCCGGCAGGAAGCTGGCTGTTTTCAGCAGGCGAGACATAATATGATATATTAGACGCTGGTATAGCATGCGCAAGTTGCTCCTGGCTGATATCACTGGCATATACTTTATTAAAATATTTTGAAAGATGCGATGCTGCCTGCCCATTGCCCGTACCGGTATCCCAGGCTTCATTATTTGATCTGCAATGGCTCGTCACATCAGCAAAAAGTGTATCAGGATAACCTGGCCGGAATTGACTATAATTTTGTGCAACTTCGGAAAAACGGTTCTTCATGAATTCAGAATTACCAATTAATCAGGCATTTGATCTGATGATCCTGATGGAGCAGATATGACAGAAAAGCAACACAGGGACGAGGAAAGTGGGCAGCCAGCAGAACGGAAAGTTCAACACAGCAAAGTTGGGTTGATCAAATGCCATCTTCTGAAGGGGTGTCGGTGCCGACAGAAAACCAAGCGTAGCGATATTCAGAAGTAAGAATATGCATAGTATGTTCCAGAGTAGCAGTGCAGTTTGATTTATTTTACCTTGACTCGCCCATAAGAATGCAGCTATAGGCGCTGTTATTCCCGCCAGAATATCAAAATTTTTTCCACCAAAGGTCATCAATTCAGGAATAAGTCCGTTGGCATATTCCATTCTGAGTGCCAATTCCACAGGCAATCTTGTAATATGGATGATGGTTAGCCAGAACAGCGGCAATGTCATCCATTGTTGCTGACGCTTATCAAATATTAAATAGTAGGTCAGCAATAATAAAATTGGCAAAATTCCCAGCACGACGATTCTGGGAGGCAATTCATCCAGCGCTGACACAAAGAAACCCTTAAATCCCAACCCACCCTGGATCAACAACCATATTATAAAAACTGAGCTAATCAGAAGACTTCTCTTCTGAAGATATACACTCTTTGAAGTATTCAATAGTCTATAGAAGATAATCAGAAATACAATTACTGATAAGACCAGTAGTGCTTCAGACCAATGCGAATTTGCTTCTTCCATTACCCTAATTTTAAGTAAATATACAAAAGCATAAGTCAAGTATCACATCAGAAACTTTATACTGACAGATTCTTGATACTTGCCAACTCATTGATTTTCGCTCGCAGGACGGTTTGCCATGCAATGACTGCGATAATTAATACTATCGAATCTTGATTTCGGCAAGTTGAAATTACAAATTTAAGTCATTGCAACCTGTTTGATTTTTTTGACCTGAGTTGATAGTATTATCGTGTATTATATATCCCAAGATCAAAATATGCTTGTAACAAGCAATTTTCAAGGCTAAAATACCTAAATATCTACATTAAGTCACACCACAATATTTTAGCTAATTGGTAAAAACAGAAATAAATATCAAAAATAACTTTAGTTTTGTCAGTATTAATTAATCAAACAAACAATAAAATGGAAATCAACTTTTTATCTGTCATCCTGGCAGCTATGGTGCCCATGATTATGGGATTTGTATGGTATCACGACAAAGTGTTCGGCAACACCTGGAGAAATGAACTCGGTCTTACCACAGAGTATCTCCAGAAAGGCAACATGGCAATATTGTTTGGACTGGCATTCGTCATGTCATTACTGATGGCTATGGGTCAGACTTCCATAGCTATTCACGATTCATTTATTCATGGCGCCTTATATTATGTCACCAATAAGACCATGATTCCTGAGCCCGGAAGCGAAGCTGCCAAATGGTTGGATTATTATACAACGACACTTGCCTCCACCAATCACCGCTTCAGTCACGGAGCTACTCACGGATTCCTGATCGCAGGAATATTCGTTGCTGTTCCGGTATTGGTAACCGATGCGCTGTTTGAGAGAAGAAGTTTTAAATTTATTATGATCAAAATAGGCTTTTGGTTGATCAGTCTGTCCTTGATGGGCGGTATCATCGCTTCCATGGCGAAGTAATCAAGTATAATATTAATTTTGAAAGGGTCCGGCTTCTGGTTATGATGACGGACCCTTTCTATTAAAACTAACTAGCCAATGGTCTTTCTGCAATTATTACTGTCTTATTTATA
>JAIBCI010000038.1 GCA_019694255.1 Saprospiraceae bacterium | reverse complement strand
TATAGCTACAGATATAATAGGCATTTAATGAATGGTGATATTTTCGACAACTTAATGATTCGAATGGTAAAGCATAAACCTGCTTATTATAAAATGCTTAGAGTAAGTTAAATGCCTAATTCAGTTCGTTTATTCATGGAAAGGTTGATTTGATTTGCCGGTAAGGAGGGTGGGATGACATAAATTTTGCTGATGGCAAAGGAGAGGAGCGGGACCTTTTGATTGATTAGTAATAAGCCAATCAGGATTGATTGTCGTTGATTTTTTAAATGAAAAATATGGAATTGAATTGTTATACATCATAAAGGAATTTCTTGTAGATTCTTTTATGATGAGCAGTTCCATTTTGTGCTTTTAAAAAAGGTTTTAAAATTAGCATCATTGGATTCACTAATGCATTTTTCTAAATCGGAAATCACATTTTGCTGCACCATTGGCAATGGTTCCGGTTCGAATGAGTTGTAGGCCAGCCAATCCAGAAGTTAATTCATCCACCTCGCAAAGAATGGAAGCATATTGAGAAAAATTGTGTTTTTGAAATAATTTGCAAATGCCACATTCAAGAATGTCAAAGCCATAACCAAGCCCATGGGTTTCTGACTGATCTGTGATTACGTTAACGACAAATCCATCGGGATGTGATTTTGAGCCGACCTTCCTGCCAAAAGCACTTATCAGCCTCTGTCCGGGCCAGGTATTGGTTAGTCGTGGTAATAAACGGCGGAAGAATGCGTGGACCGGGGTTCTTGGCTGAACATAGGCGGTTGTAATTTGGAGGCATAAGCTGCGTATTTTTGGGTAGCTTTCGCCTCTGCTTTCAAGTGTCTTGATCAATGCCAGAAAGTAGCCGCTGAAATCCAGTCGACGGTCTACCGGATTTTGAGAGGTGTTTGCAAAATCTGTATCGACCGCTATTGATTGATAATTGTTTTCCAGTTCGGACAGGATTTGCAGGTGCTCCGCTGGATAATTGATTGCAATAAATTTTTTAAAATACATTTTATAGCCGCTCATGCCTTAATGGTCGATTGCTTTATGGGTTAACCAATTCACCAATTCTGGATATCTTTCCTGAATAATTTCAGGTTTATGCCAACCGTAGGCAAAGTTAACAAATTTCATTCATGACTTAATTACGTGCCAAAGGTAGTTGTTTACATTGCTTTCTATCTATGCCATTATGGCTCCTTTGTTCGATACTTGATTCTGTGTAAAAAGTTGTAAAGAAAGTTATTTTAGATGAAATGTACTGGCAGACATGTGACTGTCTGAGCACAAAAGTGTATATGGAATAAATGGAAGTAAAGGTTGGGTTTGATGTTTCGAAAATCATAGTCGGATGCGATGCTTTAGCTCGTCAACCTATGAGGAATGAATATTCATCCAGTCCGCATAGGACATTTCAAATTTGATTTCTTTTGAACCCACAGTGCCGGTTTGGGTCCAGCCGGCTTTTTTGTAGAAGTGTGCTGCTCTTGTATCAAATGCTGTGCTTAACCATACCGTCGTATTGGTTTGTGAAAAATACCATTGCAGCATGGTGTCGTGCAGAATTCTTCCGACACCTCTTTTCTCATATTGTGGGTGGACAAACAACGCCCAAATATTATTTTTTGTCAGGTCTGCAATTGCAAATCCGACGATGCAATCATCGACGGTGCAAACCCAACCTTTTCCGCGGTGGCAAATAAAATCCTGACAGTCATGATCCGTAACAAGGCCAGGATCGGATAGCCTGTTTTCAGTTACAGAATTTCGCACCCATTGTATGGCAGGGATATCCTGGATATTGGCCTCCCGTAGGATTATTCTATCACTTTAGAAATAATGTGTTGACATGCAGCTGATCGTAACCTTGACTTAAGTCAAATGTACATGTTTTGTACAGATGATTGTGTAAAAAGGAGGAGTCTGTAAGGACGGTTGTAGTACGCTTTATATTAAATATTCTTACTGTTTCTCCGATGGCTTGTCGCGGGATATGCGATAGATGCTGTAGATCATGACGCCAATTCCAATTCCTTTGAGCATTCCGTCTGTAAAGTCACTGACTTCAACATAATGTCTGATGATGATGCTTGAACCTGATAAGAATGTGCCAATGGCTAGTAGGACTAAGTGTTTTTGCTTGATCTTTTGCATTTTATGTGATTTTGGTAGACTGGTGTAAAGATATCAGGTGTAATTGAATCATGATGATTCTCAGTGTTGCATTTTGCTTGCAAAGTAACAAGTTGATTTGTGAGAAGTTGCAATATCAGTACTATGATCTATCGGCGGTTGAGATTTCAATCCATCGCACTTAGTTACGAGTAAGGATTGTAGCGCAGGGTGAGAGGATTGTTTTTGTTGCCATCTTGTCTTCACAATATATCATTCATTGTCTTAAGACAGGATTTGTCTGTAGAGCGTTTCGGAATAATACGCAGATAATAATTTATAATCAGAGATTTGACTTGTCCGATTTCAAATGAAAAGTTTGATCGCAATGTCAGCCAGCTTACAATATTCTAAAGTGTAATACTTGTGAGTGTTTTTATTTTTACGCATCAGTTCGTTTTTATCATCATCTCCGCACTGGATTACCGGGTAATGGCATTTGCTGATGGTGTGCTAAGTCCTTTGAGATGCACCTCGATCTTTAATTGCAGAATTATTGCGCTGGGAGCCAAGTTGGATGGACAAGGCGCCGAAGGTATCTGCGTCCCGAACAGGATTTATTTGCCTGGCATCCACCTCCTTTCTTTGCGTTATAGAGTAGGTCAAATCAGCAGTTTTTATAGCTGGGATGGACGGAGTGCTCTTTTTGTTAGATGCCCTTGGAATAGTCTGTGCTGGATGTCTCATCTATCATCCCAAAATCTATCCACGTTATAATAGATTAATATTATAAATTGGCATGATAATAAAATATAAAATAATAATAAATCTTAAAAAACAATTAAAATATTATAAAAAGTATTTAAAGCAGAATATAAAGTAAAACTATTAATTGCAATTTTTAAAGAATAATTCGTCGAATGCTGACCTGTTGATCGTCTGATGATTTGTGTCCGACAGGTGGTGAGGTTGTATTAGTGCCGAAGTGCTATATTTGTCTGAAAGTAAAGAATACAAAATAGCTATGCAGAGAAGTGTAATTGAAGTGGAAAGAGACATTCTTTCTGAGATTTTCGAATCGTTATACACTGCTCGCGCTGTCGTGCCGGGTCCTTATGGGGACAGAATACTGACGTATGCAGATTACATTGCCTCGGGACAACCGCTTTCATTTATTGAAGATTTTATTACGCAATCTGTTTACCCTTATTACGCCAATACCCATACAGAGGCATCCTATACGGGATGGCGCACTTCGCATCTGAGAGAAGAAGCAAGATCAATCATCAAAGCATGTGTCAATGCATCAGATGATGATGTAGCGATCTTTTGCGGATCAGGATCGACGGCTGCGGTTGATAAGATCAACAGACTATTAATTCAAAAAAGCAAGGATTCCGGTCAGAAGATTACGATCATCCACGGACCGTTTGAGCATCATTCCAATGTATTACCCTGGCGAGAAGGAGACTTTAATATTGTGCAGGTAGCCATTACAAGTGATGGACTCCTGGATCTTGAAGACCTGGAAAGACAGCTCAAGCGGCATCAGGGTAAAGGAATTTTGGTAGGTAGTTTTTCAGCAGCTTCAAATGTAACCGGTATCGTTTCGCCAGTTGACACCATTACAAGATTGCTGCATCAGTATGGCGCGCTGGCGTTTTGGGATTATGCTGCCGCGGCCCCTTATATGAAAATAGACATGAATCCGTCTGCGGAATTGAGCAAGGATGCGGTGTTTATTTCGACGCATAAGTTTATTGGAGGGCCTGGGACCCCTGGAATATTGCTTGCAAAAAAAGCATTGTTTGATAATGCAGTTCCTGTAATACCGGGTGGTGGTACCGTTCATTTTGTAAGCAGAAATAAACAAAAGTACTCGGAGGATATTGAAGTTCGGGAAGAAGCAGGCACCCCAGCGATCATTGAATCAATCCGGGCAGGTCTGGTATTCAAATTGAAACGCGATATTGGTGAAGATCTGATTGAGGAAAGAGAACATCAACTGGTCAAACTCGCTTTTGACAGGTTGCTGCCTAACCCCAACATCTATATTCTTGGCAATACCAAAGTGAAAAGGTTAGCTTTTCTTGCGTTTCATATCCGATGCAGCGGGCGGTTTCTTCATTATAACTTTGTCATTGCACTGCTCAACGATTTGTTTGGAATTCAGGCAAGGGGAGGCTGCAGCTGCGCAGGACCATACGGACATGAATTATTGGAGCTTAGCGATGAGCGATCTGATGCCTATTTGACTGAACTTACAGATGGTAATGTTGGTATTAGACCAGGTTGGACTCGTATTAATTTAAATTACTTTTTGCCGGATTATGAAGTAAACTTTATTCTCAGGTCAGTAGAATGGATTGCCGAAAAAGGATATCTTCTTTTAAAGGAGTATTCTTTTGACGATAAGAATGCACTATGGAAAAAGAGTGATTTTGAATTTACTACTTCGATAAGTCTAAATGCTGCAGGAGAAACTAAATCTGTGTCACGTCAACCATTTACATTGGATAGGCAAGCCCTGCAGTTGAGTTACTTTGCTCAAGCTGATCAGATTGCAGAAGAAGCGAAGCAGAATTGGCACCTTCGGCCGCTTCAGGAATATTCGTACAATCAGGTTGAAAACCCTCTCCGTTGGTATACGCTGGCACAGGATATTCAAATGACGTAAGTTATAGCTTGCGTGTCGCAATGTTGGCTCTGATGCGGGACAATGAACGCTTAGTAATTCAAAGTAAGGAAGCCAAATCTTTCCGTTTAATTCTTTGCCATATAGTCGGTTCGATGCTGAAAAAATCTTGATGCTGCATCCCTTCATTGTATTCTAGGAAAAGAATATTTTGAGTGATAGATTGGACGATGATTTGTTTGTAACCCAAGAAAATTGCGTTGAGAATTCTGATATTATCGGATACATTTATTCGACAAGTGGCATATATCGCGGGTTAAACAATACTTTCTGCCAAAATTTTGCTGTCTTGATCTGACGTCATACTATTGAACTTTGCATTCGGTGATACTGATACTTTTTATTGGCAACAATCAATAGTATTTTATTGGCCCCGTTTTCATTAGTGACATAATACATCGACAAACCAATTATTACCTTGATCGCCTTATAACTATGTACACAGTTATTGGACATGGGATCACTTTTTATAAATTGGCTGATGCAGCAATTGGATCCCAAATGGTTGATGTCCTATGGATATTAATAATCAATTTCCAATAAGCTGTATTTAATTCGCGAGGGCATTCAATGGACTAAATGGATGAATTTTCAACATTGTGTTATTCTGAGTTTCAGATTCATACATTCATTTTTGGTTTACAGGCAACGATTAAGCAATTTAATTAAGTTGCTTGAGATTATTTCTTTAGGCAATTTCTTTTCTTATCGATCTTATATCCTGGATGTTGGTTAAGAGATTATTGAATCTTTGAGTTCATTGAGTGAGTACATTGAGCTTATGGAAAAGCAAGCTTTCTAGTTTACTTTGAAACTATATATTTCGCTGCGGATTCAGCAAGTTTTTTCCACCTTGCTGAATTTTCAAAACTCACTTGTACCCATTCTTTCATTGGCCTTTTTTCGCCGGAAGGATCAAACAATCGAGAGCCGTTTAGTTCTATTGCTTCTTGATGTGCTTGACCTGAAAGCTTAAATACCATTTCGTTCTGGAAAAAACAAATAAAAGCTTTGCCATGTATCTTATAGCATGGCTTCCCAAATAAACTTCCTGGTTCGGCATCAGTCAGACTATAGCCTATTTTGTGGAACAGATCCATAGGTTCAATCATGAGACAAAGTATTAATTATTTTTACATTCATGCGCATATAAATATTTTTCAGATCATGTTTGCTCATACAGAAGCAAGAAGGATTTTCTAAAATTTAGTCATTATAAAATATGTTGCCTTGCCATTGGATATAGCTGGATTTATTACAAAATTAATTTCCTGTAGGAAGGTTCATCATGTAGTTTGAAACCGGCTTTGAGATATACCGGTTCGCCTGCTTTAGTTGCGTGCAAATCAAATAATCTCACGCCAAGTTCCTGGCCGGTTTCAACAAGCCTTTTTACAATCTCAGTCGCAATTCCCTGGTTTCTAAAATCTGGATAAGTATACATGTTGAGAATATAGGCCATCATGCCATTAGGAACCCTGAAATTACCAGGTATCTGATAAACTTTCATTCCTCCTACGCCTGCCAGCTTTTCGCCTTCATGTGCCAACCACGAAATATAAGTCTTCAAAGGAATTTCTCTTTCAAAGAATTCTCTTAACTCCATGCGTAGCTGCCTGACAGATGTATCTGGCTGAGCTCCCCAGTATGATGTCATAAAGTCAATTCTTGATAGAATCAAATCTTCTAGGTGTTCTGTAGTGGCTTGTGTGTACTTTATGTTGTTCATCGGTTGGCGAGATTCAGAATTCAAATTCAGAGAATGAAATTTGGTTCAGGTTATTTGGTAAATTTAAATTTGTGATGAATATAAAGTGCATTCTCTAAGCTATGAATTATCTAAAGAAATTTTCTAATATTTTATTTCTGTTTGTGATACTATTGAAATAGTTACAATGATTTTAATACTTATGAATCAATTTTACTTAAATTATCCAATGCAAATGAGCGAAATTCATAATATCATTGTATAGCGTAGCCCAACCTGCTATCCAAAATAACATTGTATTCCGGTGAAGTTATTACATCTATTTTGTATGCAATATGTCCTAATGTCGGATGTTAAGGAATATTAGACTTCAACGTTATTTCCTGCCATAAGTATTCTATTAGCAGATTAATATCCTAAATTAATTATTTTACTGGAAGATCTGATTACTTGACTTCCTTGCCTTCAAAAGTATAATGAATATCGTCCTGACCGGATTTTATCCAGACATATTGGCCGCTGATAAAGGAGCCGTGTACATTGCCTTCCCAATCCATTCTACCTTCTTTTTCACTGGTAAGGCTGAATTTAAAATGACCATTGTCGTCAACGGTATAAGCGGCTTTGCCGAAGCCCCATTGCTTGCAAACGTCATTTTCGACCTGTCCCGCATTAAACATCATGTTTTCACTGCCTTCGGATTTACCACCCGTTGTTGACTCGATTAAAAATTGATGGCCGTCGAGGGTCTTTTTGGCTTTAGGGCTTTGGCTTGTGCATGAATACCCAATAAGAAATATGAGAAGGATCAGTTTAATTTTCATCGATACATTTTGAAAGCAAAATTAATGGATGTGATTCATAGAATATACAAAAAAGGGACTAATAATAAGTTTGCGGGTATTCCTTTTATCCGACATCATTAGTAAGGTGCTGACAAAAGCAAAAACTGGTTGGCTAAATACAAATTCCTTACACTGAACCTTTGAGAATTCCATAATGCATTCGTTGATTGAGGCAGATGCAAATGCTTGGTTTATGCTTTTGTCAATCGTTAATCTCCGGGATGATAATATCTTTCTGCATGACTCATTACATCATCCTTATAGAACAATACATCTTTAAAAGTGCCTTTACTGTACATGAGACCCTGATCATTGAAATGAGGAGACTTCTCATGGCCGCTGATGCCACCTGCAAGCAGTGATTTGGCCTTGATGCGCTGACCGAATTCTACCGCACAGACAAAACTGTTGCCGTCCACGCCATATCTTTTTTTCGTTCCAGGAAACATTTCGCTATGGTACGAGGGTAACATGCCCCAGACCGCTGAGGTAAATCCGACAGGCAGGCTGGGTTGGTTGTCATCAAACCTTTGATCAATAGTTGTTGAAATTCTCTGAAATCGATTGATTTGGCCCCAGGGTATTTGCCATCGGCCAAACTTTTGCTGAAGTTCAGTGATAGCCTCGAATAAAGAAAAAAGAATTTCTTCAGATTGGGCTTGATTTGCAAAGTTTGTAACCAAAGATACTATATCATTATATCGCGAACCATTGGCTTCTGCAAATGAAAGTACTTTTGGGACAAGGCGATTGCCCCAATCAACGGCCAAAGTCGTGGCAATCGAGTTTTCATCGCAACGGTAGTCCCAGTTCTTTAATACAGAGACTGGACCAATGAGCAATGCATACAGTGAATCAGTGTATGTTACATTTTTTTCAAATGAACGGATCAGCGCGGGCACAAGCACTTCAAAAGCGGCAAGCCTTGTGTCATACCCTGCCTGAATGACCCGGTCAAGATTATAAATCTTTACTTCGTTGAGTGTTCTGACGGCATTGATTCCGCGAAAGTTTTCGCCGTCTGGAGCCATATAATTTGGATAGACTTCTTTCCGGGGGCTGTTGATGCCGGCGACACGGAATGGGGTTGAATTGCAGTTTTGAAGCCAGCCGATCGCAGGATTTATGCATTGTACAATCTCTTCAATATTGTGATAGCCTTTCCATTCTGTTGCGGTAATACTTCCGTCCACAGGCTTGTTCCAGTTGAATTGTGTATCCCGGCGAGGAATGCGGTTGCCATGCCAATAAGCGATATTGCCTTCAGCGTCTGCATACACAGTATTGTTGGAAATATTTCCTTTGAAGTCAAGTGTTTTCTTAAAGTCAAGAAAACTGTTGGCTTTATTTCGCAGCCAGCATTGCATCAATCCGCTAGCAAGCCGGTTGTCGGTCTTTACACTAAGCCACTGTCCATTTCGTCTGGCCATCACTGGACCATGATGCGTATAAAGCGCAGAAATACTTTTAGTGTGAAGACTATCACCCGTTTTGTATTTCAGGACTATTTGTTCTTCTTTTAATTTTATTTGCCGTCCAGCATAAGTATAGGTCCAGCCCTTATCCGACTTCGATATTTTTTCAACATAGACGTCTGAAGCATCCACTGCACTGCTGGTATGCATCCAGCCGCAGTGCTCGTTAAAACCCTGGTAGATAAAAAACTGTCCCCAGGTCACCGCGCCATAGACATTCAGTCCTTCCTGACTGCTCATGTGCACTTCGGGCCTGAAGTAGAACGTCACGTGCGGATTAATATATAGTATGGAATGGCCGCTTTCCGTAATTTTCGGAGAGAACGCAAAGCCATTGGAACCCGTAGTATTTTCATAAAATATATCTTCCGGCACACCGAAGTGATGATCACTGCGGTTATTGAATCCAACAACCTGTTGATCCGCATACAGGTCTTTTAAGTCGGTGGCATTCAAACCGGCGGTATTGATGGCGCCAATACTTCCGTCAGTCCATAGAAAAGGATACCATGGTTCGAACTTTTTCAAAAGCAAGGGTTGTGTTTCCGGGTGCAGGTACAGATAGTAATTGATCCCATCCGCAAATGCGTTGCAGAGTTTTTTCATCCATAGCGGGGCCTTTTGATAATCTCTGATGGCATCCGCAGAGTCAATGATCATTCGTATCAGCAGATCATCATAGAGCAGGCTTTCTCCTTTGACCTCTGCAAGCCTTCCGAGTTTTTCAATATAGTTCATTTCCACTCGCTTGAAATCATCTTCGCATTGAGCATAGAGCAAGCCAAAGACGGCATCAGCATCAGTCTTGCCATAGATATGCGGGATTCCCCAGTTGTCTCTGATGATGGTTATATTCTCTGCTTGTTTTTTCCAACGATTGAGTTTGGGAGAACCGGATCGTTGAGTATAGGATAATAGAGGAATTAACATCAGTAACACAAGTAAATTCTTCATGATTTTGAATAGTTTTTCTCTTTTCTAATAGATGCTAATTCAAAGAATGGTATTTGATACCAGGCAAAAATACACTATGATCTTCGAATAGATTATAGATAGAGCCTGATTAGAGATTCTTCTGAGCAATATATGATTCAAACTGGGATAACAACCTGGCTCAACAAATGAAATTGGAATAAAAGTAATTAATTTAAAATGCGAAGATTGTATTGGACGATTAGTGCATTAAAAATGAAGCAATCTCCTTCCATAGATTCGTGCCTGACATGGCAAGTACGATCGGAGGAAGCGACAATATGATAATGGCAATACAGCATAGATAAACCCAGTGTACGCTTCTATACCTGATGAGATCATATACGGGCCCGGCCAGGATGAGCAACAGTGATACAATGGCGATGGCCGGTGTGGACCCTGCAATAAAGGGTAATCGTGCGACTGCGGGGGGAGTCAGTCCACCGGCATTGGCCATCAGCATAAACCGCTTGTGCTTGGACGCGTTGTTGCGAAAAAGCCATCCCAGGACGGTTAGCGAAACAAATGAAAATAGGGAGGTTAAATTGAGAAGAAGGAAGCCTTCGGCATCCGGAAATTCGACGCCAGGAATGCCTCTATGTCCAAGCTTCGCTACTTCCACGGCTGTAGCGCAACCGACAACACCCATTGCGAAGGAGAAAAGTACCCCATAGCTACCGAGCTGCCTGTGCAAATCATATTTTTTTCTGAGGATCAGCGTCACCTGAAATACAAAAAAGGCCAGCCACAATGAGAAAATAATTGCATGAATGTGTACAATTTCTGGCACAATGACCGGATTGTTCAATAGTTTGGGCAAATAGGTATTCGAAAACCCGGAGACAATCACAATAGCCAGAATAATGGCCATTGAACTAAAAAATAAATGTTCCTTAGGTGAGGGGATGATTTTTTTCATATCAATGATCTTTATAGTTGAGCATTAAATCGTTAAAGCTGGAATCAATTCTTCAAATTACATACATTCACCGATAACAAATATACAAAATCTATCAATTACAACCTATAAACGGGTTGTTTTATCGAAGTTAAGAATAAAACAGTATTTCTTAATAAATTGGAAATAAAATGAGGGTCAGTTTGCAGACAAATTTTTTATTCGTTATGGGCTTTTTCTGAAGTAGCCATAATAAAGCGTAAACAGAAAGAGAACAAAATGAAGTAGTCCCCGGAGAGCAAGAAATTCATAGGTCATTGTTCCGCCCATGAATGGAAGATCAACCTTGTAAATGGCAAAATACCAGCTGGCACCTGCCGTTACAAAAAATGCACCGGACAAAAATTTCGATATCTCTTTCCAAATGAAATGTCTGTTTTTCATAAAAATAATTTTATATAGCTTGATGAAAAATTGGAGTGTTCAAATATAATATATCAGATCGAACGTCCAATTCAAAAATAAAATTACTAAACTTGGATTGCATTCCGGATAGAAAGGAACTTTTTAGAATCTACAATACTAGATGCCAGGAAATCAGAGTTTATCTGATCGGTATTTCCAAATGTATTTCCAAAGCCTTGAGGTAATACTGTTTATAAGCAGGTGACTTTGGCGAGTTTTGTCATATTAATTATCGAGGACATTTTCTATCCGTTTATCCGGGACAAGCCACATGATGGCTACTGTAGCATAAATGCCGCATGAGATGTATGGATGAATAAAAGCCAGCGGAATCGCTATAAAATAAGCGAATGTTGATATTTTGCCTTTTCTGTCTCGCTCAATCGCTTTTTTTAATACTGAATCGCTCCCATGCAATCTGATTAATGCGAAGGTTAACAGGGTATACGAAATGGCAGAAAGCAATAATACGATACCCATTAAAATGACAGGATTTCTGGCAAAATGATTTTCTCCCATCCAGGCAGTGACAAATGGTTGGAGTGAAAGACAAAACAATAATAAGCCGTTGGCTAGAAGCACTTTGCCATTGACTTTCTGTACCGTCTGAAACATATGGTGATGATTATTCCAGTATATCCAGACTACGATAAAACTAAACAGGTAGGATAAGAATTTAGGCACGAGTTCATTCAAATCACGCCATTCTGACCCGTGAGGTGCTCTCAGTTCTAGGACCATGATGGTTACAATAATGGCGATGACCCCATCGCTAAATGCCTCGATTCTGCTTTTATTCATGGTGGCAAATTGACTGTATAGTTTAAAGCATTAATTTGACCTGAAAAGATTATCTAGAATATTGATGTACCCAAACGAAGCTGTGTGAATAATCCTTTACTTTCTGACAGGATCTTATCAATAAATATTTCTCAAATACCCCATTCCTCGAGCGAAAGTAGTGCCTTGGCCTAACTCTGCCCTTGAGATCTTGGGTCAAAGTCTACCATCCATTCGATGCCAAATTGGTCTCTGAACATTCCAAAATATGAGCCCCATGGACTTTCTTCAATCGGCATTTCAATTTGCCCGCCGGCAGACAATCCATGAAAGATGCGGTCGGCTTCTTCTTTGCTTTCGGCGCTGATGGAGATTTTGCTTCTGGTTTCTGTTTCCTGTGTCGCCCTAATTGTTCAGGTGTATCGCTGCCCATTAGCACGGAGTGTCCGCCAATGGGAAGGGAGATGTGCATAATTTTTTCAGCTTCTTTGGCTGCACTGGGGGCGCCTTCAAAGTGCATATCTTTAAATCGCACCAGGGTTGCAAATTCTCCACCGAATACTGATTTGTAAAAATGAAACGCTTCTTCTGCGTTGCCGTTAAAATGAATGTAAGGATTAATGGAAGCCATATTTGTGTTTTAAAATTATTGAATGCAATCTACCCAAATCCCCGATTAGTTGATATTATCGTCATAATTCCACATCATCTCGGGATTACCTGACAAATGTATTTATTCTTTCTCATTTTGAAATGCTAAATCTTTGTTACATAGCTTTATAAACAGTATTCTAAATATGCCTATTGGTCAAAGGTTTTGATCCCTTCATAATCATGGATAGTCTTAAGTCCGAACAGTAATTCCTTTCAAGTGACATGATCATAGTAATTAATGTAAATGTTCTAAGCGAATGTATTCGAATAAATCGGCGAATTTAGAATGGCGGATGATTTATGTTCATTTGATGAACCCCAATAGTACAAATTTGACGATCGAAGAAGGGTTTCGTGTTATGAACTATTCAACAATCATATGCCTCTTGACAAAATGACAAGATGTATGTTTTTTGGTCGTAATCAATGTATTTTGATTTTATTGCCACTTAATTAGATTTCTTTTCGACATTGTATCGTAGAATAAATAAGTTTATTGTATTGAAGTGCATTTGAAAAAGATTCTCATATTGGCAGGTGTATGTTTAGTCACGCTTTCCTAAGCCATGATCAGGTGCAATTCATTACTATTATTAAGCTTTCTACCTGGTCGATCAGGGCTCAACCTTTGCTACTAAAGTGTTATATTCAAGTTCGGTCATTTCGGGCTTGATCACATTTAATACAGCTTCGTAGGCTTCTTGTGGTGCGTTCTTTCGGAACGTGTTTAGTATTTTAAGGTTTTCATCCTCTGTTTGAGCAGGAATGATATATTTCAGGGAGAGCAGGAGAACAGGAAATTCAACTTTCTGCATAATTCTCATGCTGTTGTTTTGTAATTCTTCACCAGTAAAATTGGCCAATAACAATGGTTCTGTGACAAGCTCCTCCTGCAGTATATGTTCAAGATATTGACTATGAAAATTAGTAAATGATAAATAAAACAAATGACCTGCTTCCGCATCTTGCGTTCCATCGAGTGCGGCCAATTGAGCGGCAAGCTCATTTTGTATCGTTTCAAGTCTTTCGTGATCCTCCAGGTCATGCTTGGATGAACCGGGAACCCTTTCTTCCAAGGGTCTGAGCAGGTCGTCATTTTCCGTATGTAAATGATGTGTTAGCAGGAAGAGCATCTCTTCCCCTAGCTTTTGAAGCTGCTGTACCTGTTCTAGATTGGCGTAGTTGGTGCGGCCAGCCAACAGTGAAAATTTGGAGAGAATATAACGTAAGCCTTTGTGTGAGGCTGCATAAGATTTTTCTTTATTCATGGTATGATGAGAATTTATAGTGAATTCTAACAGTAGTTTACATTTTTTATTGTAAAAAGATCTGAAATTGATTTAACTGATCAACGAAATTTTGGAGTGCTACATTCTTTTCTAATTCTGTGGCATCTTCAGATAGATGTGTATTGGTAATATAATGCATGCCGAGATAATTTGCTGTTTCAACAAACGGCATCGTAAAGCCTTCCTTTATTTCTTTGTCTGATCCAACGCTCAGGAGCGCCATTTGTTTTCCCCTAAGTTTTCTTCCCAGTTCTTTGTGTCTTTTTAAGCAGTCAGAAAACCGGTCAAAGAAAATTTTCATTGTTCCACTCATTGCGTACCAGTATACCGGCGTGGCAAAGATGATTAATTCATAGTTATCAACGATCGTTCTAAATGTGTTCAAAAAGTCATCTTCCTGATTTTTAAATTCATAATCAAAGGGCAGGATATTTTTCGTTCTTAAGTCAATAATTGGAAAATGAGTGTATTGTTGGATAGAATTACAAAGTTTATAAGTCTCCCCATGACTGTTTGAGCTTCCTAAAATGATAACGCCTTTTTTCATTTTTACTATCTTAAATTTTGATTATGCGGATTGGCATACTTATTAATGCGCCTACCACTCAGATTATTAAGAGAAGTAAAACAGAAGTCGCATTAAATGTTTAAAGTCTTGAATGAATCACACTGTTAAATATTTTATAAATAAGAAGTTCGGGTATCACTGCTCCATTATTTTTTGATATTGATATGGAGCAGTCCTTGCCTCCACTATTCAGCTTGAGTTTTTGGGTTGGTCTTATAAAATTCAACGTTGAGGAAACCCAGGTATGGGAATGTATGCACTTGTAGCGGGGTCGGGTAGAAGCAGTCTTCGGAAAATAAAAAATAAAATAATTAGCTTAGTTTAATGGTTAGTTGCTATCTGCACAATAAGAAGAATCGTACAAAGGAATACTGACGAAAGTGAAGCATTGGGTCAAAATTTTAGATGAAGAATTATTACTCTTTTGAAAAAAAGTAAAAAATGCAGTGTAGAAAAATCTTATTATACCTGGCTTCTATATAGCTTTTAATAAATGCTACTTTAGGATGAAGGCGAAGCAGATTTTATTTGATCTAAAAGGATTTTGATCCCGTCTTGCGGCGACGTAGCTTGAATCCCAAATCGCTTCTCAATTTTTGAGCTATCAAATATGTAATCCTGTTCATACTGATACATCATCTCAGGAAATTCTTTCATGACCGGAATAAATAGTCCGAGAAGCCTGATGAGCCAAACGGGTATTGTCTGAATTTCAGGTGCGACTTTCAGTTCATTGGCAATTAACTCAATCCATTGTTTGTTGGTAAGCCTTTCTTTGGTCGTCGGCACATGCCAGACTTGGTTATAGGCATCGGGGGTATTGCCAAGAAGAGCCGTCGCTTTGGCGGCATCGGGTGTATAGGTATAGGTGTGAATTTTATCAATATTGCCAAATGCCTGGGCTTTTTTACCTTTCATATAATTATCAATGACCATCATATTGAGTGCGCTGTTCTTATTGTCAGGCCCGTAGAAGTCAGCGGATCTGGCGATGAGTGCCGTCAGCGCATTCTGCTCAATTTCCCTGAATATCATCTCATGCATTTGTTGCCGAACCTGACCTTTTTTACTGGGGGCATTCATTGGCGAATTCTCAGTCATCAGGGGAATGGCAGATCGGTCATACATATAAACATTATCAAAGAAGACCAGTTTGGACTGATGTCTTTTGCAGGCCTCGATGACATGCTGCAGAAAGACCGGCCATGTATTTTGCCATACGCTAAGCTTGTATTCGAAGCCGACAACAACGTACACGACTTCACTGCCTTCTATTGCCTTTTCGATCTGTAACATATTTTTGAGGTCTGCAGGGTACAGCTCATCACCCTCGTTGACCTTTTGGGGATTGCGACTGACCAGGCGGATTTTGTCGGTATACTTTTTTAGTTCTCTTGCCAAAGGTTTTCCAATTGCCCCTCCGGAACCTATAATTGTCTGCATAATTGATGTGTTGATCTATTTGATAAATTGATTTAATTGATTTTTGTTGCCGTGAATAGTTTCTTTATTCGATTAAACTAAGTTATTAAAATTGCAGAGTTCGAGCTTGCTTATTTGTTATTATTATTGTTGTAATTTTATACTACAGGATTCGTGCAATGGTACATATGATTTCAATATTTTTTGTGCCGTATATATATAAGGTCATTTTGGCGGTATCAAGTGTTTGTTCCTGATCACCTGGCATATAGCTCAAAATTGCAACACGTATCACTTTTGACTTTTTAATTACCGCTTTAAGGCAGGCATCTAAGAATTTCACAAAGACATCTTGTGCTGGTATCTTATTGCCTCGTTAAATAACTGCCTAAGACTTACAATCAACTGAATGAGGCCATAAAATTAGGAATGTTTGCCTATCTGCGAAAAAAGTATCAAGCTTTGTAAACAGAATAGCGTATTCATTGGCATGTGGGTATAAATTAATTCTCAGTTTTGACGATCTTTTTATTGTTTCTGCTCCATTCACTCCATGAGCCGACATATAATTTGGGTATCTCGAGTCCGGCATAATCCAGCGCAAGAAGCGTATGACAGGCGGTAACACCTGAACCACAGTGAATAATAGTATTTTCAGGTTTTTTATCTTCAAAAAACTTGTTGTATTTTTCCTTTAGAACGGCAGGAGAAAGAAAAAGTCCCTCTTCATCCAGATTCTCGGAATATGGAATGTTGATGGCTCCTGGTATGTGGCCGGCAATTAAATCAATTGGTTCATGTATGCCATCATAACGAATTTTATCACGGACATCAATGACCAGATAATCTGGATTTTCAGATATTCTTTCGACTTCGCTAAGGGTAATTGTGGGCAATAACCATTGTTGTATTGGATAGGGTTCAGAAGCGGTGCTTATTATTTCTTTATTGGAGGTCATTGGGAAATGATTCTTCTTGGCACTATTGAGGCCGCCATTGAGAACCTGGACTTTTGCATGGCCTGCTGATTTTAGCATCCACCAGAACCTGGCCGAAGCATTTGAGCCATTATTGTCATCATAAATAATGATATGTTTATTTTTCGTAACACCAAATTCGGTCAGTATTTTGGAAAAATCTGAAGTGCTGGGTAGTGGGTGTCGACCCCCATGCGACAAGTCCTGTTTAATATCTGCCAATTGCGTATTGAGGTCTATGTAATAGGCGCCTTCAAGGTGTTCCTTTTCATAGTTTGATTTGGCATCTTTGCCGCTGCTTGCGTCAAAAATCAGTACATCGCTGTTTTTATAAATGAGCAGTAGCTCTTCGATTGTTATGAGTGGGGAAATTGGCATTGGAAAAATCTTATGGAAAAAATGAAAATCACCGGGTTTGAATTGGCGGAATCGATAACTGAATTATACTATACCTGGTATGAGTGAAGTTACGGCAATTTATTTGAATTCGAATTTATTTTGAATTGACAATGTCCTAGGATTATCATCATAAATGAATCTTTGTTCATAAGTGATGATTGCATCTATATTATTTGGTCGATTGAATAAAAAATTCCTGGTTGCTAAAGGGTGGGTGATCCGGTATTTTCACAACGTTAAATTCAAAGTGGGTAGCCTGGTGGCAGTTGTTGCAGTTGGTGGTCAATGAAATAAAGCTTTGCTTAAATTGCGCAAGATCATTCTTCTGAATAGAAGTTTCAACGCTGTCCAGCATGGGTTTAATCATAGCAATCTGTTGACTTTCTTCTCTTTCAGTTTGATAAGTCTCAATCGCCTCCACAGTCTCTTTGATTTCTTTTATTTCAAAATCGGCAAGCTTCCAGTTCTTGCTGAGTCCGGCAAACCAAAGTTTGTTATGGTGTATTTGTATGTTGCCCATAAACTCACCGAAGCCGGGTTTGTAAGCAGCGGCAAGCTTACTTTCAAGGCTGTCTATGCGCAACTGCAAGACTTTCGCCTGGTCGTTGGATTGTGAACAGCTTATAATTGTCAATGTAGTGAGAACTAATAATACCCTGCCCATTGCAATAGATTACATATTAAATATTTTTGATAGTTTGTTTTTCCATTCCTTAAAATGAGAGCAACTGAAATCCAAAGGTAAGATGGCAAATCCTGATTTAAATGACTTTTGTTTTTTTGTGGGGAATGTCATCTGCCTAGGGTGCAACATTGCCTATTTTATCTGTTATTTCCGGGATTGGATTTTAAAACTTCAAAGGAGCGCCAACTACTTCCATGCCGTGCGTTGACCATAATTCCTTCAATACCTCCTGCTGGTTCTTAGGTATGCTTTGACCAAGTTTGGACATTTGTAAGAAAAAGTCTTCCATTGTACCCGCCGGCTGAAAAGCGATCAGCATTTGCGCTTCACCATCGCTTGTCTTGGCAAAAGCATGTGGAACTGACCTTGGGGCAAATGCCGAGTCACCGGGTGATAAGGTAAAGGTTTCATCTCCTACTTTTACGATAAATTCGCCTTTGATCACGTAAAACCATTCATCCTGAAAGTGGTGAACATGCAAGGCCGGGCCACCTTTTTCTTGTCGGATTGTATCGTATAGTAGCAGGTCTCCATCCGTATCTTTTGCAGAAACCTTGCAATCAAACTGACCGCCCATGATGAGTAATTCTTCCTGGTAACGGTCTTTGTTGGCTTCGACTTTAAAGCCTTTATTGGGTCGGTCATCTGCTTTATTAGTAACATCTTTAAAAAATGCAGATCCAACGATTGGAATTTGAAGGAACAAGCGACGATGCATAATATTTATGATATGTGAAGGATTATATTGTGCTATTGGAGTTTATTTCAATGGTTTATCATATTTGTATTTCCAGCTTTATGCCTGCCTATCACTACAGAAAATTGAATTCGTGGAATTGAAGTTTGCATTCAAGTCCAAATTATGTTTTGGTGGACCAGCTCATTCCTTGCAATGATACAAAATATGATTGAAATTTATTCCAGCTTACATTCGAATGCGAAGTTAAGTTGCTTTCCTTGGGTTTATTATTCTTTTAGATTTTTATCGCAACAAGCAAACGGGACGCAGTGTCCATACACAATGCAGTGCCGAATGCTTTACAGGTAACTCAGCCACCATTTGTCTCTGTGGTTTTGCTTATAAACATCGAATTTTTTACAAATGGGGTAGAGCGCCAGGATGACGAAGACCCATACCACATATACTACCCAAAGTGGAAATCCATACCCTTTGAGATTTGGCGATTCGGTGACCCAATCCTCTAATATCAAGGTCTTCCATCCAAACCCTGTATATTCGGCAACGATGCAGGCCAGCAAATGGATAAAATATAAATGAAGTATGTAATAGAAGAAAGGAACCCGCCCAAACGTACTGAAAAAAGAAACAACTCTTCCTTTTAATTTTTCCGTGTTCGCCAGGAAAATGAATGCGGCACCCAGTGTCATCAATAAATATTCTAAGGAAGAAGGATACTTCGAAGGATTAAAGAATGAAATGAGATTCTTGTCTATACTGCCATAGTCTTTGTAGGGCATTGGATCTCCGTATAAATTCGTATACCTTAGGATGGCAAAAGCGATCAGCGCTGATACACCAATTATATTAAACAGTCTTTTTCTTTTTTCCGCTTCAATAGTCTGAACATAAAAAGCGCCAAAATAATAGCCTAACGACATCACGGCAATCCAGGGAATGAGCGGGTAAATGACCGCAAATTCGACGCCTTCAGTTATTTTGAAAAAAGCGAACTCATGGAGTATAGACCATAATACGCTTCCATTAAAGTGGATATTGTCCAGCAGATTGTGACCCGCAATGATGATCAGGCTGACCACAAGGATAGCTTTCCGCGGGAGATGTATGACAGCAGCCAGCACAATCATGCTAATTCCAAGACACCAGATGACGAGCAATCCAGGGCTTCTGAAGTAAATATCAAAGTACCACCCGAAATTGACAATTGTCATTTCAATCAATATCAGCCATGCTCCGCGTTTTAATAGAAAGCCACTGAGTTCTGTCCGGGATTTTCTTTGTCCAAGCAAAAAAGCAGAAACACCTGCCAGAAAACTAAAAGTTGGTGCGCAAAAGTGGGTAATAAACCTAGTAAAGAAAATCGGCAGTGTACTCTGTGTTGGGTCACCCGGATCAAAAAAGAAAGCTGAATAGTGAAAGTAATCCCGGATATGATCTAGCGCCATGATCACCATAACCAGGCCTTTGAGCAAGTCAATTGATTCTATCCTGGACTTTGTCATTTCTGTCATTGCTTTGTGAATATTTGTGGATTAATGAGGGCGAACTTACTTATTAATGTTTGAGTAATCATTAGGGTTATACTGGTCTTATACTCTGCGTTTGGTCACTACGTAATTATTTTTAAATTGTTGGTTCATTAATACATGCAATTTTTTCATTTCGCACTTGGTTAGAATGGTATAATTAATTTCTAATCATTTTTAGTCAGTTAATACAGCTATTTATTGAATATATTTATGAAACATAAAGTAAATTAGGTTATTCATTTTTATCGAGCAAACCTGTAAAATAAAATAGGCAAAACTGCACTATTGTTTGGAAAATAATTCTTTGACGTGTTGTAGGTGATGATCTATCATTTTTGCCAAAATGCTCAAGTCAATATCTGCAAGCGTCTTGATATGAACACATCCCTTGTCTGTCTTGTGTTTGCCAAATAATTGGAGTAATTCCTCCCGGTCTTTCAATTGTCCTGAGAGGTATAAAGCAATCGATGAAGCTCTTGGCGAAAAAGCGAAATCAGGGCTTTCACCTTCGCGACCACTTTCATATTTATAGTGATGACTGCCAAAACCAACAATGCCAGGACCCCACATTTTGGGTTCAAGATTGGTTTGTAATTTGATTATTTCAATTAATTTGATACAGTCATTGCGTTTGGTCGCGTCCTGGATGGTCTCAATAAAGGAGCTCACGCTTATTTCAGTCGCTGTTGTTTTATTTTTAGCCATGCTAAGAGAGGTTCAATATATCTTTTACTAATTTATAAGGATAAATGTCTCACTTTATGTTCAATAATTAGCGCAGATATATTGAATTTATTTTCTTTCACATTTTAATTCACTGATGAATGCAGTTTCAATCGTGTACGTTTGTTTTTCGGCCAAGCGAAGTAACATGTACACTTCCTGAAGCCGCTGCCGACTACTTCATCCAAAGTTCATTTCAGGCTTGATTTCGTTGCAATTACAGCCTGAATAGCAAGGCAAATATTATTCTGTTTTCTGATTTGACCAGGTCGGGGCGCCAATTGGGATCAAGCGGCGTGGTGCTATATCCTGTCTGCGATGTTACACCACCGGGTCCTGAAAAATACGGAACGCTGCAGGCCCGGTGTACAAATTCTATTCTAAAAGTCAGACTTTGATTGGGCATAAAGTCAAAGTTGGTTGAACAGTCCCAACCCGAAAATTTGTCTCCCGGGTTAGCGCTGAATGGATAAAGTCCTTCGGTTTGAGTGGTGTTGTTTGGATTTGGCAAAGGACTGGCTTGTCCTGTAGGGTATAAGACCAAATACCGGCCGGGGTTGGTCATGTATCCACCGCCAAATGTCCATGCGAATTTCTTTTTGCCAAACCATATTCGGTTATAAAACATCAGACTCGTAAAGTATTGTGCAGGTTTGGAGGTGTCGGAATTGTCAAAACCATTTACACCACCGCCTTTTTCAAATCCTAAGTCTCCGGTAAGTGATAATGCCATTTGGGAGATGCCCCGCGCAGAAGGTCTGCTAAAGTACTGCACCAATAAACTGTTATCAGAGTGAAATCTTTTTCTGTCGGGTAGACCTGCGGCATCCGTGCCGTAATAATTATTGGTCAGTAATTTCAATTTACTGCTGGGCATCCATGTGATATTGCCGCCAAAGCCAGGCATAGCATTGAACTTACCATAACTCTGCCAGCCGTTGATAATCCATGGCTCAATCTTAAGATGTTTGGTCAGGTGTATCTGAACCCGTACACCATTAAAATACCAGGGCGTATTGTCACTGGTAAAAGAGGCCTGATATTCCCAATTCTCGGGTTGGTAGTAAGAATTCAATCCGATGTAGGACATAAACATGCCTGCGTCAATGTTGATGCCATACCATTTGTTGACATGGTAACCTATGTAGGCTTCGCTGAGATAGCGATACACATTGGCTAACTGATACTGTCCGCGATACGGACTGTAATCGTTGCGTGGCACAATAACGGAACGTGTTCCGAACTGTGTCATAAACCTTGCGTGCGCATTGTTATAATTAAAGTCGCCACCGAAATGGAGGGCGGATAGTTCTACTTCGTTGTTGCGGGCAAGTGCGGTCGAGCCCACTACGGTGTTGTCATTCGGATGATTGAAGGAATGAGTGTAGTTCACATCGATGATCAAACTGGGTGTGAAGTATTTTAGATTTTTAAACACCGAACTGTCTCTACGGTCGCTTCCATTCTGCCAGGTCTGGTCTACATCGTCAAAGGGTTCTCCCTTTTGTTGGGTTGTCTGTGCATTGGTTATGTAAAATGTGCATACAAAATAAGAAAAAGCCAAATAAAATTTCATAATATTTGTATTCGATAAATTCCAGGAAAAATATTTGAAGAGTGGCCTGATGAATAATAAGTTGTTTAAATTTTGCTTATGCAATTTGTTTGCCACGGAAGCTGAGTTTAAATAAAATTTAATATTTAGGTGAACAAAGATATAAATTTATAACTGATAGGCGGCCGGGCAAAAGAGAATTCCGAATCGATTGTTTGCAAATTAAAATGCATGATGTGTTTTTAGGCAATAAAGTATTTCTAAGAATTTTTTATTGAAAAAGCAAGAACTGATCAGTTGAACCAAATAGGAGTTTTATTTTTTAACTTGACTGATTTTTTGAACAATATTTATGTTTATAATTTTTTAGACATGTTATAGCACCAAACCAGGCAAGACTGATCAATACCTGCCTCCTTATCGATTTATGGCAAAGAGTGCGTTAAACGAATTCATTGTTTCCGGACGCCCAAAAAAATGGTAAGATGATTGAATCAGAAAAAGTGAAAGATGGCCTTCATTGTTATGAGAAAGAAAGCTTGATTTCAAATTATACGGGTCAGGCGAACGTTTGGCAGGGCACACATTCAAACTATAGATATTGTCTTTTGAATTCGCCATTGCATTCAACTTTTGTTGTTGCCCACAGATGTAATGATCTGATCATATCCAATTTCAAGCGAGTCGATTGGGACTTCATTACCGCCTGCCTCTAAATCCGGCGCTATAACCTTGATTGGGAAAGCGTTCGTTAACGTCCATTGGATCACCACACGTGCTTGTTCATCTACAAGTCTGATAGCAAATGTTCTTGTTTTACCTGGATTGGATTTAAACTCGGATTGCCAGATTGATAGATCTTTACAATTTTTGACTACTCCATTTTTCAGCGTAATGTGCCCATGTTTCGAAATTGTTGTCAATTTCTGAGTAGAGAATTGGGGAGAATCACTTTGTCGGTATTCCAGAACCCGAGTTTCTTCATTCAGCCCATTCATTGCTTTAAAAGTCATTCTGGCAGAGTCATTACCAAAGTCAACTTCATAATTGGGATAAGGAATAGGGTTTTTGATTTCCTTCATAATTTCTCAATTATTTGGCTGGCATGATTGGGTTGTGGTAATAGTAATTTATTATAACAGACAAAGGTTTGTAAATTCCGCTTTTACATTGGTATTATCTAAACTTTCTTTCTGTTTCCTGAATGGGTAGATCATTGATGCTGGCAAATCGTTTTTGCATATAACCGTTTTCGTCAAACTCCCACATTTCGTTGCCATAGCTCCGAAACCATTGTCCTTTATAATCATGCCATTCATACTCGAATCGGACGGCCATTCTGTTCTCACGAAATCCCCATAGTTCTTTTTTGAGTTTGTAGTCTAATTCCTTTTCCCATTTGCGTTTGAGGAATTGCTTGACTTCTTCCCTGCCGTGGATGAATTCAGTTCTGTTTCTCCATTCGGTATCGATCGTATAGGCCATACAAACCTTTTCCGGGTCCCTGGTATTCCAGGCATCTTCGGCAGCCTGAACCTTTTGAAGGGCGGTTTCTAATGTAAAGGGTGGAACGGGTAATCTTTTATTTTCCATAAGTTCAATTCATTCAATTGGGCTCTTTCAATAAATGAGAAACATGAATTCATTCAGTTTGTTTGCTCAGGGATCTGTTTCGGGGAAATGATCTGATATATTTTTGTTCTTTGTGGCAGCAGACTGAAATATCCGGCTTCTTTTGAAAATTATTTTGGACAAAACAGCCAATTCTAAAAGAAATAGTGCAGATGCGAATAGCTGTACTCGTTAAGAATGGGAAGAGTTATTCTTAGTCTGGCATAGTGTATGTATACATTTTTCATCAAGACCTATTTATTTCTGTTGCACCTTGTCATTAGAACATGGTCACCTGTATTCTGGGAATGGGTGAATGAGCTGATAAACTATTTTAGCAGGTCAGTGGCCATTTAAATTTCCGGAGCGACTTCAGTTATAAATTACAATTGGTATAGGGACATTTTACTGCCGGGCAAGAATAGCCACCGTAAATCTGCAAATGCACACGATTTTATCCAGGGTATCAAATAATCTGATATCCCATACATGAGTCATTTTTCCCAAATGAATAGGATGGCACACCGCACGGATATTCCCTGTACGCACCGGCCGGAGGTGATTGGCATTGATCTCTAGTCCGACACAGTTCAATTGATTGGTATCTACAACCAGGCTGCTGGCAAATGTACCTAGGGTTTCTGCCAGGACTACTGACGCGCCTCCGTGTAAGATCCCAAACGGTTGTTTGGTCATTTCATTAACGGGCATTGTCGCGACCAGGGAATTTTCTGTCCATGCTGTAAATTGAATACCTAAATAGTTGCCCAAATAGGGTGGATAGGAATTTAATTCATCCAGGTTGATATCTTCTTTCCAAATCAATTTTAATAGGAATTTTAATGTACTGTCAGAAGATCAGGTTTGTGGTCAGGCTGTAAAATGTATTCCATCATGTAAGGTTATTTCAGATTGGATGGATGGAACCATATCGCTGCTCAATTTTATCCTGCGTTCAAAGTAAATTAACGGGGTGTCTCTGATTTTAATGCCATGGCTGTCCATACGGCACCCAAAGCATCGACCAGGCCGAATATAATTATAGAGACAGGCATTTGACCCGTTAGGTAAAGTAATATCACACTGATTAAAAATCCAAAGCGTACATAGATGGAGGATTTGATGAAGGATTGAGCGTTTGCCTTTCCACTCACGATGTAGTATATTCCGATCACCGCCGCCAGTAGCCCAATCATTCGGCCCCAGCCTTCGGGTATCGCGGGTAATTGCATTAGCGATATCACTGTATCAGGGATGAGAATAAAAACTAATCCCGTAGAGATTAAATAAATCCCGAAATAAAAAGCTGATTTGCTGGAATTGGTCATAGTTAGTGGATTATGTTAAGTAAAGTATTAATTGTGAGCACTTGCTGGGTATTAGGGACTTTAAATGTTGCCATTCCTGTAGCTGTCAAAGTTAGGGACTTCGATGACAAATGTTAAAGTGGAACATAACCTGATCAGATACAATGCCTAATTTGGTCGATCGAATAGGACACTCAATCAAATCACTTGGATCATTCGTTTTTCAATGAAAGTGATATGTATCCGATTACTTTCCGGGTTGTTCAACTATTCTAAGGTAGGGTTTTATCGTTTTCCAACCGTTCGGGAATTTCACTTTGGCTTCCTCATCCGAGACAGAAGTAGCGATGATCACATCTTCTCCATCATTCCAGTTGGCTGGTGTTGCGACTTTGTGTTGGCTTGTTAATTGAATGGAGTCGAGTACACGCAAGATTTCGTAAAAATTTCTACCCGTAGTCATCGGATAAGTGAGCATCAATTTAATTTTTTTATCCGGTCCAATAATAAAAATAGATCGGACGGTCTGGTTTGTTGCGGCTGTTCTCCCTTCTGAGGTGCCTTGTTCATCTGCAGGAAGCATATCAAATAATTTGGCAACAGTCAGGTCAGGATCTCCAATCATCGGAAAATTCACAGTACACCCTTGCGTTTCTTCTATATCCTTTTCCCATCGGATATGACTTTCAACGGGATCAACACTCAATCCCAAAATTTTACAATTTCTTTTGTTGAATTCAGGTTCGAGTCTGGCCATGGATCCCAATTCTGTGGTGCAGACTGGCGTAAAATCTTTGGGATGTGAGAAGAGTATTCCCCAGCTGTCACCAAGCCATTCGTGAAAGCTTATGGTGCCTTTGGTGGTTTCAGCGTTGAAGTTTGGAACGGTTTCGTTTAATCGCAATGACATATTATATGTTTTAAGTTTGAAATGTAAAAAATTAATTTTGAATGCAAATTTACAATTTTATTTCCAGCTTGATTTGATCCTGTTATTCAAGGATGAAACGACTCGTATTCACCGCTGCCCTAGATGTTGCGTACATAATTCCCTGATTTCGAGTTTGTTTCTTTTGGTAGGTGTTGAATAATAATGAATATAGTGGGTTTTTTGATTCGAATATTCCTTGACTTAAATGGACATTTGTCGTGATCTCAATTGAATCTATCACTATAAGTGTCAACTCTTGAAATAGGTGAGCACGGAACAATCTCTAGATCAGTTTCTTCTTTTAATTTCTCTATTAGTAATTTAGAACCGCCAAGAATCGTCATTTCCAAATCCCTGTGATAATCCGCATAAATTATCCATTCCTGATGTTCATCTACGATGTATCCGCCTTTTAAAGCATCTTGTTCGTTGTTTGTCATCATTTTTTCGATCGGGCAAATTTTATTGACCAATTCATGACGATCAGATAATGAACGTATAAGGACCATTTTCGTTTTGCAAAAGTTATTTAAAACATGAACTAACTGTACACATTGTGCCTTGTCCAAAGCACTGTCTGGAAAATATCAGTTGATGGGGTATCCGGAATTTTAAAACTGTTTTTACAAAGGCATATAA
>JAIBCI010000048.1 GCA_019694255.1 Saprospiraceae bacterium | reverse complement strand
TTCATCAGGAAATAACTTTTGGAATTCAAAAATGCTCAAACTATCAAACTTTTTTTCCATTTCTTGTTTATAATTTGCTCTAAGTTAAGCATTTATTACGTATTTTACAGGCCTAATTCAGTAATTTAATTCTACTTTAGATTTATAAAAATTAAAAGTTTTGTGTTTAGTCTTTGAATTGATTGAAAGCCATTTTTGCCCGACTAATAATCAAGTTAGAAATTTCTCTTGCAATTTGATGATCAGGAGTTGATTTATCAATATTCTCAATAATCAAACCTGCAATCTCCCTTACCCTTTGCTTTACTAAGCGCTTAGTCAATCCTGTTTCTTCTGCAAATTTCTCAAAATGTTTTGGTTGTAACTTAGATGAAATGTATTTGCCGCCAATCTCCATGGCCAAATGTTTATCGAGTTCTGGGTAATAATCGGTGCAGACAATATCATACAATGGTGCCATTCTCACTTTGATTTCACCTGACTGTTCATTAGGCTCATAAAGCAATGAGAAATTCTTTCCATGTGCGTCGTGGTTTCCTACAACATAATTGTATATCACACTATCGAGAAGCCTTTGCAGGTCAATTAATGGGGTGTTTGAAATTTCTCGTATCAGTTTGAAGCAATCCTTCAATGATGGTCCACCTTCTCTCTGGTATTTCCTTTCGGAAACGATTCCAAGTGCTTGGCAAAAATCCTCTTGATGTATCCTTTTATATTGGTCATTTTTTCCAGGATGAATTAACCGATCATATCTTTCAACAAGAATATAATCAATATCCTCTACTCTACCTGTTTCGATTTTAGCAGTATCAAGTCCTATAGCAGCCGCAAGCCCCATACACAACGCCTCATTAAAAACCAAACCTTCAAATCTCTGATTTGAAGGTTTAAGTATATGAGTACTTGGTGCGTTTCCAAGTGGAATTGATAGGATGTCGCCTTTTTTATGAATGGCAAGTTTATTTTGAGCACCAGCAAGAGAAAGTCGGATACCTTGATCTCCTGCCATCAATGGGCGTTTCGGCAATTCTTTCAGGATATTGCTTAATTGTTCTTTGGATATTATGCGATAATCATAATCGCTTGACTTCAATTTCTGGTTTAAAGGCATGAATGTAATTGCCCCTGCACATTCACCACCAATCCATTCAAGCATAGAGAAATCATTTTTCTGACTAATTCCAAGATTGCGAGCAATTATTTCTCTTATTTCACCTTCAGGTAGGATACCAGAAAAAAAAGCACGGCATTCTCTAAAGTCAAAGGTCTCCTTCCTAAGAGGTAAGGAATGAGAGAGAAATTGGGCCCCTTTATTTTCAAGATATTGCTCGTTATAAGTGAAAGAAATTTGGCCTGCACCATCCTGCCTTAGTTCCCCAACATGATTTTCATTCAAATAGACATCAAGTATTCTAACCATATCAATCTTTACTTTTCTTACTGAAGTCGGATGGCATATTTAAGCTTAGATTTATTCCAAGTGTGTGCAGCACCGTTAGAACCTTACCAAGTTGGCAGGTCGGCTTCCCTTGTTCCAACTCTATAATGAAGCGAAGACCGGTGCCGGAAGTTAGGGCCAGGTCTTTTTGGGTTGCTCCCAATTGTTTGCGCGTCTTTTTGACGACTTCACCAATGGATTGCGGTGTGTATTTCATATATTTTCTTTTATTCCCGTACGGTAATAATACAACTATTTAACGTTAGAAGAAAGTAAAATGTTACCGTTCGGTAATTTATTATTGTTTAGAAGCCCAAAATGTGCAAAATATTCCCGTTAGGGAATATTTTTATCCAACATAGGTTAGTAAGCTAAGGTCTGAATTACATACGATCCAAATCCATTATTAATTAAATATCAATGAAAGCCTGAAAAAGATACCAGTTTAATATATTTGTCGACGTAAAAGCAATTAGCGTACTCGCAAGGTAGCAAAATCGACCAAATTCCATACCAGTCGCGGGTTTTAATAATGTACATGCAAGTACCGCCACGATTACAGCGTGGGGGTCAACATTTGTACATTAGGTTCTTGGTCGAACCGTGCTACCGGATGGGGATTTCTCCACGCTGATTTTTCAGTCTCATTCGGAGCAGGAGAATACCGAGCAACGAAACCCAAATGAAAATATTCCGGTCCTCTTTCATTTTCTTATCTCTTTTAATTATACTAATTGGATGCTCTAAAGATTCCGGCAACTGTTTGTTTGTTGGTGGATTATGGTGTGATCCTGCATCTGGAACAGTATGTATTGAATTCAGGGAGAATGGAGAGCATTATTCAGCCGGAGGCCATGTTGCTAATTGGAAAGCTAAAGATGATTGTAATACAATTGAATTCTTTGCCCCCACAATCGGTGTAAAATTGTATGAATATAAAGTTGTATCAATTAATGGCAACACCTCGGGATCTCAACTTAAACTTGATATTGGGCTTGGAACTCAAACATACATTAAGAAGTAATTAGAACAAACAATATTTAGAATATGAGTGACTTTTCCAATTTGAGTCCCATAGATGAAAAATTCAATTTAGTATTGAATGCCAATTTATTGAAAGTTATCAGAACATATGCGAGAAACATTATGACTCCTTACTTTCGAAAAGTTGCCATTACAACCCAGGAAAATGAAAATGGACAACAGTATCCAGTATTAACTTCACTGGCTGAACGAATTATTTCACAAGTTTATCAAGAAGGAGAACTGAGTATATCTTCCTGGGAAAAAGCAAAGGCAATTGCTCTTCCTTATGCACAAAAACTTAGGACTTGGGAGAAGGAATGTCTGGCATTCTATTTCTGCACTGGCGATACATTTGTTGAAAATTTAGAAGAAGAAGGCTCCAACACCTTTTTAGAAGACATTCCAGAGGAACAATGGGATAAAGTTATTGGCAATGTAATTCAAGAATCAATAAAGCGAATGACCCAAAATGTGGAGGAACTGGCAAGTCAAATTGTAAATGAATTGGTACATCTACAAGATATATTCTCTATAGAAGATGAAAACACATGGGATGCGTCCTCTATAGCATTAGCCAATGAAAATATTTGTAGCTATACAGGGACAGACATTAAACTAATTGCCATCCCTATTGATGACCAAGAATATTGGGATGATATAATTGAAGAAACTAAAGAGGAAGATGATGAAGAGGAGGAGGATGATCAAAAAGAAGATGATTTAAATGAGAATACAGAATCTATCACAAATATTCCTAATATTGAACCTGATGATATAGCCATAGAAAATAAAATCAAAGAATACATTTTCAAAAATTATTCAAATCATATCGATGGTAAAATAATACGTTATGGCAAGGCATCATTAACATTAGAAATGCTAATAAGCGGTAGCATTGAAACTTATAAAGCCAATCCAGAAAGGGATATTTTATACATTGTCGATTATATGTTTGATTATTTCTGCACCTAATCGACCCTTTAGCCTATAAAATACTTAAAATCATCGGCTCATTACAATTTATGTTAATTATAAACTATAAACAAATTGAAACAGTCTATAAAAAAAGATCTTTTATTGATTTTACATCTATTGAAGAATACGAGAAATATTTTTTATTTGAATGTTCAGAAAGATTAGTGGGCATTACAATTTACTATGATAGAAATGGAAAAATAAATGAAATTCCATCTATAGATCATTTTCCTGAATTGAAAAACTATGAAATTTGGCTTGGATCGATTGTGGAAGGTCAGCAATTTAAGCCGAAGTTTCTTGGACATGAAGTTGGTCGCAATTTTGCTCAGGCCTGCCATACCTTGATGTGTAAAAAGTTTTTGAATGACACAGAAATCACCAACTCGATGAAAGACAAAATGGCAATAGCGGGTCATTGGAACTATAATCCAAAACAGCTAACTTATCAGGGTAGGAAATTACATTGGAGCGAAAGGAATGCTAATTTGAACAATTATAGCATTTGAATTGCAACCATTAGTGGAAATTAAATAAATTTTGAATGGTCTAACAAATTCTACTTCACTTTTAATTTTAAGGCTCAATTTGAAACTGTTTGTAATCATATTTTATCAGATAATCCGCAAGGTCGAACCCTTGATTCCTTTCTGCTTCAGTGGCGTTTCGTTGAAGTAAATCAGATATTTGGAAATGTCCAATATCTGAAAATTCTTTTGCTTTTTGATTCCAATCGTCATAAGCATTTAGATCCGGAAATATTAAAACCGATCTATCTTGCAAAATTTGGCAGATTTTACGTGATAAGAGCCTTTTACCGCCAACAGCCAACCAAATAAATTGTGGCAAATATACACTTGCAATAATTGCAGTTTTTTCACTTTCTACAATAGCAACTGGCTTGGATTTATCAACCAACAAGTGCTCACCAAACAAACACTGGCATAATTTAAAATCGTTTAGCTTCAAAACACTATGCACCCATGTAATATGGTCGAATGGCTCTCTAATTCGTTTACCAGTAGCAGCATTGTAACGCATTATCTTACCACTTCGAACCTTGCCCTTAATATCTACTTGCCAAAAGATACTTGAACCCTGCCAGTGCTTTGAACTACCTATGAAATAATTCTTTATTAATTGGTTTGTAATCTCCATCCCGAAATGTTCGATTAAGAATTTGACAAAATTATTCGACTCATAACCCTTTAAGCTGGCTTTGAATGATTCTTCGGGAATTAAGGATAATCGATTGGATTCAATTGTAAACATATTTTTATGATGTATAGATTTGTTAATATTTATTGCATAATTGTTATCCTGAAAGTAATCTTTCGGCTTGTAATGTGCCCCGCAACTGTCTATTCTTTCGCATCGACCTACGTATTCTGCAAGGTGCTCTCCGGTTTCGGTATCAATATACCGAACAAATTTTCTATCCTTGTGGTTACAGTATGGACAATGGTAACGAGTGTTCATTCCTTTGTAAGGCTCCAATGTATATCTATAATTATTACTCATAAATTGATCTTTGTAATTTGTAAAAGCATATATAGGGGTTAGCAATCCTGCAATGTAGGTGTGACTATTGTAAACTCTTTTGCAAACAATAATTACAAACTTGCAAACCACTAAGTTTCAAAATGGCACAATCGGCTTGAGCTTATAATAAACTGCTTTATTTTTAGTTTCCTTTGAAAGTCTACATGAATCGTGATTATCATTTAGGATTTCTATATCCATAGTACATATTTCCTTCAATCGACTCTCAATTGTTCTCTCCTTTGCTTTAAATTCTTTGCACAGATTGTCAATCAACTCACGTCTTGTCATTTCAGAACCATCCTGCAAATAGATTTTTATAAACTCAACCATCTCCTCATTACTTGCCTTATGCTTCCGATTGTTAAACGCCTTAGAAACTTCAGATACATCTGCGAAAACCAATCCTTTTACTTCCTTACAATATTTAATATAAAAAGGAGAATGTTTTGCTGTACTTCTACATTTTAAATACTTAACTCGAATTATATCTGTATCTTCTTGAGTTGGGTCCTCATAACCGACTTGCATTACAGTACTTGCCTTATTCATTAATTCTGTTCCAAAATGACCCCTTGCTTTTTCGCTTCTCGGGTTTTCATGAATTACACAAAGAAATGTTACATTGTACTCATTAATAGACATATTCATCAGATCTATTAATTGCATGCTTATATCTGTTTTATTAAAATCTGCTATACAATCTGTAGAAACATCCAGGACAATAAATAAATGATTATCTGTATTCTTCCTTATAAAATTTAAATACTCATCCAATACCGGAAATCTTTTACTTCGTTCAATCTGCACCAAACTAATATACTCAAAATTAATTGGGTGCTCCTCTTTGGTATATCCTGCCTTAAGTTGAATAGTTTGTAATGCATAGGGATATTGATCTGATAAATTCCTTTCAGTATCAACGTAAACAACTGTATAATTAGAAAGTATAGAAGCTTTCTGGAAGCCTAATAAATCATTTTTGCATTCAAGTTTCTTTAGAATTGCTGAGCAAAAATTTTCAGCAAGCCTACTTTTATGAACCCCTGCTTGCCCTTGAATAACATTTATAGTCCGAGGAAAGATTAAGGCATTTTCACCTTGCTTTATTATTGGACTTGCAAAAAGTATATCATTAGCCTTTAATTCTCGCAATTTTTTTTGTGTTTCAAGAACAGTGTTCAACTCCTTCGAATCATTGACTTGATTTCCATCTTTCAAGCTATCAAAATGCCGGATAGCTTCGGCAGGATTTATATTAAATATACCTGACTTATCTTGATCACTCATTTCATTCGATTTTTCGACTCAATCCTGGTTAAGGATTCTAAAACCTCATCCTGACGGAAACGTATCCGATTTCCAATCTTATGCTTTTTGATGATCCCTTTCTTGGACCAGTCATGCAAGGTGGTGTGACTGATTTTAAGTAGCTCACATACCTCTTTTCCGGTTAGCCATTCTTTAGAAGTGGTTTGTTGCTTTTGGGAATCCTTTATACAGGACTCTACCTTTTTTACCATTCCATCGAAGTAGGATTGGAGTTGGTCTGGAGTAATAACAATTATTTGCGTCATAAATAGTTTTATGAACACAAAGGAAAGTAGGTTGTGTTTGTGGGAATCTGCGAGGGAATTTTAATTATTCCCTATTTCTTAGAAAGATGCTTAGGTTTTAATTTGCTTTTTTCTGGATATGTCTTTATAGGTTTTAAATTGCATTCAAGTAAAATTCTTTTCATTTCCTTAATCGCCGTGTTGGTAAAAGGGCTATCTCGCTGCGGATCTTCGTAGTTAGTATTAAAAGGATCAAGTTCTCGAATGCTTAAATATCCATTAACACTATTGACTTTGTCATGGTTAATAACATATGCAATCAATCTTGCCAAATCAGTTTGAATACATCCATTATCTTCTATCCTCTTTTTCAATGTCGAATAGAGATCTAATTCATATAATAAAACAATTTTTGACGTAAGGGTATTTGAAAGTCGTTCAATATCTTCTATTTTCTCATTCTCAATCTTTGTTTCATTTTTTTGATCTGATGGAGCGTCAATTTCTTGATTAGTATTTTCAACTTCTTCAAAATACGAGTGTTTAACCCAGTTTTCAAACTCGATTAAATAGGACATTCTTTCTTTCCACAAATCTTCTTCTGAAGTTATGGCCGATGAAGATTGAATTATTAGTTGCTTAGTTTTTGATTGCCAATCAAGAATAAATGAAATTGCATCTTTCTTTGATTTCAATACAAGCTCAAATGTTTTATTATAAATATTGTTTCTGATTTGATGCTCCTCTATTTTTCTAAGATTTTCTATTTCAGCCTCAAATGCTGATGGCTCACCTAAAAACCTTTGATCATTCCTGATTGACTCTAATATTTCAATTCGCCATCGGATAGGCAAGATTTGATAGGTTTCATTCTTATTTATTTCTTCCAAAGTCATAGATACCCACTTTTCCATTTGTGGAGGAAATTCAACTATATCGTCCTTATAGATTCTGAACAACCTATCAAAAAAAGCAGAAACGTCCAAACTTGAATTGTCCAGATCTTTAAGTAATTTAAATCCATATTTGTCGGTCAACATATTAATTAATCTTATTTAAAAAATTCATTTTCTGCCATTCGCCTTACCCTTTCCTCTTTAGGCAAACATATATACCTTAAAAAACTGCTTTCTGTTTTATGACTGGTAATTGCCATAATATCTATTGGGAGC